>JAQWZS010000164.1 GCA_029253325.1 Bacteroidia bacterium | reverse complement strand
CACTCATGGTAATGAAAGTAACTCCTCTCAAAAGACACTCTTTCTCGATGTTTTCATAATCACTCATTAAGAAACTACCCCCTTTATAATTCAATAACCATTCTACCTCTTCTTGCTGTTCAAGTACCCAATATGCAATCCCGTAAGCTTTCAGATGATTTTTTTGAGTAGCATCCATAGGTATCATTAGTTTATCTGCTAGTGCAGTCAGTGACAAACAAATTATTAAAGCTAAAGGTCCAATTTTTTTCATACCTAATTGATTAAAAAAGTGGTGATTTTGTGAGCAATTATAACTAGCATAATCCCTAAGATATTGCTTAAGGCTAAGTAAATAAATAGCTTTTTGTACTCCTCTAGTTCAAGTAGCTTAAATGCATCAAGACCAAAACTGGAGAACGTTGTAAATCCACCCAAAATACCCGTAATCAAAAATAAAGATGACTTTGGGTGATGAAGCACTAGAACACTAAATATCCCAATAAGTATACAACCTATCAAATTAACTGATAGTGTGGCAAATGGGAAATTCCCTCCAGACTGAAAAAATCCGCTTACATACCAACGCAATGCCGCCCCTATACCTCCACCTATGAAAACCCAAGCTAAATTCATTCGTGATACGTGTAATTGAATAAAAATTCTACTTCTAAAGCACCATTACCGTTATAGGTTAGCACGTTGTTGAGTAGCCCATTTTTTTTATAAAAGAATAATTGTTTACGATTTTGAGAATCAACCGTACTAAAAATCCGACCATTCTGATCATATTCATAGTAAATCTGCTTGAAACTTGGGTTATCCCCATAGATTGTAATTGCTTTACTTTTCATTTTTCCATCTGACAACCTTTCGTAACTCACCATGCTAAGAGGAGTACCTGATTCATCGGTTGTATATTCTTGGACTAGGTTTTTTCTCTTATCATATCGATAGACATTTTTTATCTGGCTTTGCTCACCTGAATTATTTTTTCGTCTAGCTATTGTGCTATCCATACGATTTTTAGAATTTCTATAATATTCATTTACAGACACTAGTGTATCGTTTGTTTCAGAATAATGCGTTGCAATTTTTATTGGATCATTTAAATCATCATATTCAAATAGACTTTTAGCATATGGCAAGTTATCTCTTCGAATTTCTAACGCCTGTAATTGATCGTTATAATAAGTGAAAAATCTCTCTTCTGTATTATTCCAACCTATGCATCCCATATCGGTACGATGAAAAATGATATCCGAATTTTTATTGAACTTTTTAAGCTCAAGTAAACAAGTGTCCTCATTACCTTCAAAGGCATGAACAAACTGATGTTTGTAGACGGTTGCTACTTTATTAAGTATTAAAAATGCAGTATCATTTTGTTGGGCTTTCAAAATGAATGAAAGTAAAATAAATAAAGTTAAGGTGAGTTGTCTTTTCATTTTCTTGTGTAGCATACGTCAGTTAGTATGCCAAATTGCTTTCGTTCTAATTTAATTTTACCGGCAAATGCAATCATTGCGGCGTTGTCTGTACAATATTCAAATTTAGGGATATAAGCTTTTGAATCTGTGTTATCAGCTAATTTTATAAGTGAATCTCTTAACTCAGAATTTGCAGCAACACCTCCGGCTATACCAATACTATTAACCCCAGTTTCTTTGATAGCCTTCTTTAAGTTGGATAATAAATAAGACACTATCGTATATTGAATTGACGCACATAAATCCTGTATATTTTCATTAATAAAATTAAGATTCTTCTTAACCTCCTTTTGTAAAAAGTATAGTATTGATGTTTTCATACCTGAAAAGCTATAATCCAACCCTCCAACATTTGGCGTGTTGAATTTAAAAGCATTTGGGTTTCCTTTTTTTGCAAATTCATCAATTTGTGGACCAGACGGATAGGAAAGCCCCATCATCTTCCCTGCTTTATCAAAGGCCTCGCCAGCAGCATCATCCATAGTTTTTCCAAGAACCTTCATTTGATAATTTTCTTCAACCAGAACAATTTGAGTATGGCCTCCGGATACCAATAAACATAAGAAAGGTAATGAAGGTACTTCTTCATCAATAAAATGAGCCAGTACATGGGCATCTAAATGGTTTACATTCACAAAAGGAATTCCCACAGACATTGATAATCCTTTCACAAAGGTATGGCCTACAAGAAGGGAACCCATCAACCCAGGACCTTGAGTACATGCTATTGCGTCTATGTTTTGTAAAGATAAATTTGCTTTACTTAAGGCAGATTTTACTGTTGGAAGTATATTTTGTTGATGTTTTCGACTTGCCCATTCGGGGACAACGCCTCCAAATTCTTCATGCACTTTTTGTGATGCTACAACATTGGAACAAATATTGCCATTCACTAAAACAGCTGCAG
>JAQWZS010000104.1 GCA_029253325.1 Bacteroidia bacterium | reverse complement strand
GCAAGGCAGTTGGTTGTGCAGCTAGCGTTAGATACAATTGTTTCGTCACCGCTTAGTGTCTCATCATTTACTCCTAGCACTACGGTTTTTACATCGCCACTAGCAGGAGCAGAGATGATTACTTTTTTAGCACCCGCTGTGATATGCTTACCAGCCGTCTCAGGGCTTCTAAAAAAACCAGTACTCTCAAGTACTACATCTATATTCATTTCTTTCCAGGGGAGGTTAGAGGGATCACGCTCAGCAGTTGCTGCTATATTTTTTCCGTTTACGATGATATGCTCATCTGTAAAATCTACGGTACCATTGAACTTACCTTGCACAGAGTCATATTTTAGCAAGTGAGCAAGTGTTTTGTTATCTGTAAGATCATTTATAGCTACTACCTCTATATTTTCTTTTTCTAGAAGGCATTTGAATGTTAATCTTCCAATTCTACCGAACCCATTGATGGCTACTCTCATTATTTTTCTGTATGTTTTTTGTTTAAAGAATGCAAACCTAACTTATTTTATAAATTATAGATGATAATTAAGGTGAAATATGACAGGAAGGTTCTGGCACTCTGAACAGTAAAAGTATTTTTAAAATTTATGCCTTTTTAAATCTTTTTATTTGGCGTTTAAAATAATAATATTTCTTTTGCATTCGCTTAACGCAACGGGAGATTTGTTCTTTCAAAAGTGTTCAGCAATGTCATCCGAAGGTTTCGGAGCCGGACAGCACAGAAGCTAGGAATAGTTAATGTGACACGAGCATTAATTGGCCCGTTCGTCTATCGGCTAGGACACCGGGTTTTCATCTCGGCAAGAGGGGTTCGATTCCCCTACGGGCTACCAGAGCGGAATAGTTGAATTTTAGTTCACTATTCCGCTTTTTTGTTTGTCCGTTATCCCCCGTTATATCTTGGATATACTCAATAAATACATTTTGATTTTGGGTTCGATAAAGTGTTTTTTCTCGATCCACTACTATTCCTTTTGGGTAGAGTGTTTTTACAAGCAGCTTCCTTCCCATTAAATCTTGTTTGTGCCACATTGTCAGTAGGTTACTTAAGTTAGTGACAGCACTTACCACCATTTTTTCATGGTTCGATAATTGAAAAACACCTTTGGCCAATTCTGCTCGTAATGGAAAGAGCTTCTCTTGGATATCCGCTAGTACACGTGTATAGATTTCCTCTGTTATTTTTCCTAGAGCGTAGTTTGTTTCCACAGTCTTAATTTGAGCTTTATACTCTTGGACTTGTTTAGTAATCGCTTGCCGATCCTTTTCATAATTATCCTTTTCCTTGTCTAGTGTTTGTAGGAAGTTATGTGTTATAGGTACAATAAACTTTGGATCAAGCTGAAGACCAGTTAAGGTGCTTTCCCAGTGCTGGTGTATCTTAGTTGCACTTATGTTTTGCTTACATCCGTGCGTATTGCACTTGTAATACCATAGATTTTTTGCTTTGACTAAATACGCAGTCAAATTAGATGAGCATTTAGCACACTTGAGATGACCTTTTAGCGGAACCTCTGGGATATTGCTTTTATTGACCTTTTTTCTGTCTGTAAATCGTGCCTTCAAAAGATCATTGAGAGCTAAGAACTCCTTTTTGGTAATGATACCTTGATGATTACCAACCACAACCTCACCATTTAAAGCAGTGTGTGACATATGCCCACAGTAAAATACATTTCTAGCGATGATAGATAGTTGCTTATTGGATACATAAAGTCCCTTAGCCTTTAGCCACTCACTTAATTCTTTAAAAGTTAAATCGGTTTTTAATTTCTTCTTCAATCCTCGTCCCAGTAACTTTCCTTTCTCATTGATGATTATGGTTCGTTTACCGTTAATCTTGAGGGTATCATAACCTAGTGGTGGTCTAGTAGGCCAGTCCCCATTGGTGAGCATCTGCCGAATACCAGCCATGCACTTCTCACGTCGTTGTTGATTGTCATACTGAGCAAATATGAACTGTATGTTCTGTTGTAACTCTCCTGATGAGGTAGTTGCATCCACAGGTTGTGTCACAGAGACTACCTGGACGTTGTTTGATTTTAATTGATCAGTGATATACACTGCATTGGCTCCAGATCTAGAAAACCGATCAAATGAGTAGACTAAGATTAATCCGATATTATGCTTTTTAACATAGGCCATCATCTGTTTGAACTCTGCTCGCTCATCGGTTCTAGCAGACTCAAATGTTCCTCCGAACTGTTCAATAATCGTAATACCTTGCCTTTGGGCATATTGTTGGATTTGATTGGACTGAGTTGTTAAACTCTGATTATTATCTGCTTGCTCTTTAGTAGATACTCTGGTATAGGCTACTGCTGTATTGGACTGGTAAAGATTGCTAGTCTTTCCTTTTGCAAATGCGTGTAATCTGTCATTCATCTTATTTTATTCTTTTTTAATACTGAATATTATCTTGTTTTAATTTCATCCTCTTACCAGGATGCTTTCTTATTTTTACTACTGTTATTTAGCTATCTAATGTTAAGGCTATGAAGAAGCTCTGTCATGATTTGAATAAATTTTAGTGCTTCCTCTAGTTCTGCCTTTGTAAGCTCATTAAATCCATCCATCTTGCTAAGTTCCTCCAGGGTAATGCCTGTTGATCTTTTCTTTCGCATAATCGATTATGATTGTGCCGATGAGCAGTGTTTCTGATTCTCATAAGCGGATGATTGGATAGGCTTGGTTTATTCAATGCCATAATTATTAATTCTTTATTCGTTTGCGGTTCTGATACTCATATTGGACAGTTTTCCCGTCGTTGGATTTCATGGACAGTGACACGTGCTTTTTACCCAAAAATTGGTTTAAGACATTTTCCATATCCTCTTGATTAATTGATTTTTCCCAAGTGTAGGTAAGATCTTGATGATTCCCTTTTGGGTCAAAGGTGATCACTAGCTCTTTGAGTTTATTTTGTCTCATTGCCATAACAACTTCTAATTCTACTTCATTGAGTAATCCCAGCTGCTGTGCCGTGGATACTTGAGTGGGTTCTGACATGAGCATATATACATACCTTTTTAGAGAGAGTATAACTAGTGGGCCCGTTTTAATGGCTTTGTTTACCTCATTAATCATCTTATGATCTTCCTTGATAAAATCTATTTCACCATCTTTATCGATAGTTAGTTTAATATCAGCGTGATCTAGAAGTACGCTTATTACAATCCCAAAGAAAAGTGGGATAGAGGCATTTAGAAATGAAGACACATTTTCATCATCTCTGTTATTAATCATATTAGATTTAAATTGTTCATATTCCTGTTCTGAAATAATACCTGCACTTTGTCTTAAAACATCATCCCGGAAATCACCCTTTTCGTCAAAATAAATTTCTTTTAAAGTTAAACGAAAAAATAATTGGTCTTTTACCTGAGCGATCAACTTAAGTGGTAGACCCAAGGCTCTTAAATCTTTGATGATTTGTATCCAGAAGTACTCAAAGAGATTTAGTCTTACCCACTGTCTTTCATCAACCTTCGGTATGATGTTTTTAATCTTCCAGTTTGAAAACACTCGTGATGTAACACCTAGATCTGATATCTTAAAATGTTCTTGTTCAAGTATATCCATGAGTTTATCTCTATTCTCAGGAGATGGATCGGCATAATATTGATCTATTTCTGGGTACTTCATTACTCACAAATATACAAACTAATTAATTAAAACACATATGTGTATTATAATAGTATACTTATTAAGCATAAACGTTGAAAATACCCCTGCAACCCAACAAGAATCGAACCTGATGTATATAGGTGCTCGTATTTTCGGGTTTTGATTAATTGATTATGTTAAGATCAAGCAATAACTGGCCTTTAGGAGCTATATTGTAACGTTATAACGTTACAACTTACAGGTTCGATAATTTGACGTAAAACGATATGATATTTTGAAAATTAGTACTGTAAAACATTATTTTAATATCAAAATTGCCCAATGAGAAGGGATAGGATAAAATCCTCTACCAGTGTTTACTGGGGTTGAGGAGCAGAAATACATTAATGTATCAATATATCATCGTTGTTCGATAAATAGGGTCTATCGGATTCGTGCTACATATTAAGATCTATAATTAATTGTTTAACAGTTAGTTATAAATATTTTTATGCCATTATTTGAATTGTCATTCATCGAAACATTCACCACTAGGGCTGAATGTTGTTTATTCTTCCATCGCCTTTCTCACTTTGTGCATAATAGCAAGGTTATTTAGAAAAGGAATGAAATTATATGGGCCCAAAGCTTCCGCTGTTCTTGGTATAGGGTGAACTTGGATACTGGAGTTAATAGTTGAGATATATTCCGCCATTTCATCTCTTTCGTTGTCGGGTAGGCCACCACCAATGCAGATAAAATCTATTGAGTCGGTTTCAATAATTTCTTTAATTCTATCTTTTGAATTGCTGGCAATAACATTCCTGCCATATCTTTCCCATTCTTCGACAAGGATGTCTAATGTTGATTGTAATCTTCCTATTGCTAAAATTCTTGGTTCCATAAATTTTTCATTGTTTTCTTTAGTATTATTTGATTTGTCCGTTGCGCACCCCATAAAGGTAGCCAACAGAATAATAATTGCAATGTGTTTTATCATATATTATAATTTTTGAAACTCCATTTCTATTGGCTGTTCCAGTAATTTTGAAATTGGACATTTTGATCCAATGGTTAATAAACGCTCTATCTGATCGTCTTCTAAGGGGTTTTCAAACTGTACAGCTTTCACTATTTTTTTGATGGTTTTTCCTGAAGATATGACTTCTTTCATTTTCACATCTACATTGATTTCACCAACATTCAATTTCTTGTTATCAGCATACATTTTTATGGTTATGGCGGTACAAGATGCTAAAGCGGAAAGCAAATATTGAGCAGGGTTTGGATATTGATTAGATCCACCAATTGATTCAGGTTCGTCTACCATAACCGTATGACTAGTGGTTTTTATTACCATTAGGCAGTTTTCAGAACCAAGTGTGCCATTTGCGTGTAGAGTATCTTTCATTACTTATCTTTGTTTTTGTTCAATGTATAGCTTAGTGCTCCAGAAGGACATTTGTCAATCTGAGCTGTTAGCTCCTCAGAAGAAGCGTTTTCTATTTTTACCCATGGTTGTTCCTTTGGATTGTATACGTTAGGTAATGACTTAACGCATACTCCGGCATGAATACATTGTGATTGATGCCAATGGATGGTGATGTTCTCATTTTTATATTGCATTTTCATTTGGGTATTAATGATGATTTACTTTTTATACATTGTTGGCATGTCGTTTTATTTCATCCCACCAAATTTAATCCCGGGCAAGTCCGCCATATCTTTCTTCCAAGTAGTTATATCTTTTTGATCCCAAGTTCCAATAAAAGCAACTGGTATTACTTCTGTCACTTCCCAATATATTTGATCTTCAAATAAACAATTAACTATGTTGCCAGTTACACCAAAGCACAAAGTTTAAAATTTACTATTGGCAATCAGAACTTAATCTCCAAAGTTGGTTAAATCCATTGTCCATAATAAGAATACCACCATCACATTCAAATGTAATTCCTCGCAGTGTTCCATAAAATAGTAAACTATCTCCATCAAATGTATATGCTTCGCTTCCTGGTATTCTATCTGAACTATCTAAGTCATTAAAATCTGATGTAGGACTTGAATAACTTGTATATTTTGTTCCATCTACAAACTCATACATTGTATTTGCATCTGCTCTATTTTCCGTAGGAGACCAAATCCACTTACCTTCGACCGTATAATTAGGTTCGATTGTAGGATTTACTGTTTCTTTTTTACAACTCATAAATGTCATTGCAATTAATAGTACTAATAATATTTTTTTCATAATTTGTTTTGTGAGGAGTAAATATACCACAGTAGCTCTATCTGGTAGCGGTTGTTGTAAATGAATCCCTCCCATATTAACCTTTTGAGAGGTAATTATTTTTTTAATTGTTCGATTACTCATGGAGTCTAGGTTTTGTGAAAAAAGGATTTAAACCAAAGAAAATCATAGCTGGAAAAAAGTGCATTGGAATTGCTAATCCGGGAAACATTTCGGGAAATTCAGCATCTAAAGGCAAACTCATACCCAATGGTCCCAGAATACTCAGGAAGCTGAGAACCGTTATCAAA
>JAQWZS010000073.1 GCA_029253325.1 Bacteroidia bacterium | reverse complement strand
AATTATGGACAGAGTACATTTTCTTTCTTTAAATTTGTAAACGCACATGAGTAAAATTGCACTATTCCCTGGTACGTTTGATCCATTTACCCTAGGACATTTAGACATCGTCAATCGAGGATTGAATATGTTCGATGAAGTGGTAATAGCCATTGGGGTAAATACGGGCAAAAAACATATGTTCTCATTAGAGCAACGCGAACAATGGATAAAAGAAATATTCGAGAATGAGCCTCGCGTAAGGGTAGCTTCCTATGAGGGGCTTACTGCAAAATATGCCGAGCAGACCGGTGCACAGTTTATTTTAAGAGGTCTGCGTACCAATCAAGACTTTACCTATGAGAAACAAATTGCGTATGTTAATGAGGATATGTCTCCAACCATTAATAGCGTATTTCTGATGAGCCATCAAACAAATGCAACTGTTAGTAGTACCATTGTTCGAGACCTTATTCAGTTTGGGGGCGATTATGAAAAGTACTTGCCAACTTCAATTTGCAAGGCCATCAAACGATAATTTCAGTTTATTTTATGGATCCTGATATGTTTTGATGATGTATCGAATAGCGGGGTAAGTGTCCAAATCATCCAAGGATAAGTTATTCATGTTTATCCATTTCACTTCTTCAATGTCTTCTTCGGTTTGAGGCACAAACTGTTGATTTTCATCTCCACTCATGACAAACCAATGGGTCTGTTTGATAATCCATTGTTTGTTTTGGTAATAGGTGTGAAATGTGTTGGATAAAGCTTTATCAATGACTAGATTCTTTGCTCCAGTTTCTTCCATCACCTCGCGTATAGCACAAGTTGAGATGTCTTCATCTTTTTCAATTTTTCCCTTTGGAAGGTCCCATTTTCCCAGTCTTTTGATGAAGAGAAGTTCTTTTTGGGCATTGAAAAATAATCCACCTGCTGCAGTGATGAGATGAAACTCATCTTGGATTCTTTTCATTAATTCTTCTGGATTTCCAAGCAAGGCAATGATCTTTTTAGAGGAATGTTTTTGGGACAATATCAGAGCATTTTTTATTTGATCTTCATTGGTTTGTTCTAGGGTAAAGTCTGGGTTAAATTTTTTGATTTTATCTTGATCGTTGGCAAGGATCAGTCGATGTTTCCCATGAAAAATATGATACATTTGTCTTACCATTATGAGTTCAATGATTGAAACAAAAATCGCTAAAATATTATTAGAAACAAGAGCAATCAAGCTATCGCCTGATCAGCCATTCAAGTGGAGCAGTGGGTGGAATAGCCCCATTTATTGTGATAACCGAACGGTGCTTTCTTATGCTACCTATCGCAAAGAAATCAAGGAGATGCTCTCTCAAAAAATCAAGCAACATTATCCAGAGGCGGATACCATTATAGGTGTAGCCACTGCTGGAATAGCCATGGGAGCATTGATAGCAGACGAACTCAACCTTAGCTATGCATATTGCAGACCAGAGCCCAAGTCGCATGGATTGAAAAGACAACTGGAGGGTAGGGTAGCAGAAGACGCAAAAATAGTGGTGCTCGAAGACTTGATAAGTACGGGAGGAAGCAGTTTGAAGGTGGTGCGTTACCTACGTTCCGAAGGCTATGATATTCTTGGAATGGCAGCTATTTTTACATACGGATTTCCAATAGCAACAGCCAATTTTGAAGCGGCCAACTGTGCGTGCATCACCTTGGGCAATTATAGCAGTATGATACAAGAGGCGGTAGCCTCTGGATATGTGCAAGCAACTGACTTAGACAAATTGGCCCAATGGCGAGAAAGCCCCGATACGTGGGGGTAGGTTCTAAAACGAATATCCATACCCCACATCTAGCCAAATTGGAAACAACGTACTTTGACGGGTTTCCTCTTTATCATATAGATTTGTCACAAAAGAGCCCAAAGAAACATTTATATCTGAATGTTCAAATACATGATATGCTATACCTACCTCAGCAACCAGTGCAGCTCGGTTGTAGTACTTGTTAGGTACGACAGAGCTGGAGTATTTAGATTTACCAAAGGTTCTAAATTCATCATTGCTTGGATATTTTGTTTGTCTTTTGCTATTAATTCGAAACAAGTAGTTCCCTGCGAGAGAGGATGTCATACTTATTTTATCCGATAGGGGCATTTTGTGGGTGATTCCTAATTGAAAATTTTGAAAACGAATACCATATTTTTGATAATAAGCGTCGTTGATGGTCCCCCCCCCAATCAGGATCAGGCTCCTGTAGTTCCTGTTCCCAAAGCCCTTGAGCCGATAATGGCTGCTGGTCTGTTGGTTGCTTGACTACCTCTTACATCCAAAGCAGCTCTCGGATTGACTACATTGATACCACAACTTCCATCGGGCATGACAATAAATTTAGTGTCGTATTCGTCGGTGGAAGAATTGCCACGATTAAACCCAGTAGGCTTTTGCATTCGTACCCAAAAAATCGGGCTTTCATTGGTATAAAGTGGTTGGGTTAGATTGGTATTGTTACCCGTTAAGAAATTGAATGGAACATGAAACGATGGGAATTGTACTCCTCCTTCAATTTCGCCTTCATTTTCTGGATCAAAGGCTACGATGTCTCCAACGATGCCTCCACCAATAATATCAGGGACTGTTTCCGAAACGTTAATCACATTTCCGTTACACTTGTTTAGGGTGACAATGAGACCAGATTCGGATTGGTAGAGTTGGTGGGCAGTAGGTGATTTCTTGATGACCATTGGGCATATTTGTTCCCAGTCCTAAAAAACCATTTTTGGTAAGCGACATGCGAGGAACATTGTCGGTAACGAAGGTGAGGTCTTCTGCATTAATGCTTCCTAGTCTGTCCATTGGGGTGGTGTAGTTTCCGTTGAGGTTCCAAGTCTGTGCGTTAGCTGCTGAAGCTATTCCTAGAACAGCAAGAGCAATCATTAATTTAGGGGTGTTTTTCATGGTTAAATATTTTAAAATTTATCAATTAGTCACTTTAGGCCGTTCTCATAAAAATGAAATGTACGCTAAGGGACATTCTTCAATGAAAAAGTCCGAAAAAAACCATAAAAATCACAGTTGAATTTATAGAGCTTTCAGACTGTCATTGAGTTCAAATTTAACGTACAATTTTTTGAAAAACAAAATTTTAGGAGTAGAAAAATATAGTTGTAGGAACAAGTATTAACCTACAAAAGAGGGTTAACTATTGTGTAAATCAGCGAGTTATAATTGGATTATTTTTTTTCCAATTTATCGTTTTTGGAAGTTGAAGAAATCGTCACTCGAGTCCCTTTTTTGAGTTTTTTGCTGATGGCATCGTAGGGTCCTACAATGACTTCTTCGAGTCCTTCGATACCCGATACGATTTCGATGTATCGGCTGTCTTGAATACCTGTTTTTATTACATGTTTGACCGCCTTATCCTCATCAATACTAAAAACTACTTCGTCGATGCGTTCTTCGAGCGTGGTGGTATCTTCTTCGGTACGTGTGCCAATGGCTTCAATGGGTAGGCTGGGCACCTTGGTTTTGACTTGGGTTTGGATCTCTACATTGGCACTCATTCCTGGCAAAAATGGAGCATCTGATAGGGCTAGTAAATCCATGTAACTGGATTTTAATAAGCGAATTTTTACCTCGAAGTTGGTGACTTGATCGCTCGACATAGCATTGCCTGCATTTTTTGCACTCTTGGCAATTTCAGTTACGATAGCTTTGAAAGGGCGTTCGTTATATGCATCCACTTCTACTAAAGCGGTGTCTCCTTTTTTGACGTAAAGGATATCATTTTCGTTGACATCTACAATTACTTCCATGTTGTTGAAATTGGAGATAATCATGATTTCGGTGCCGGCCATTTGTGCTGTACCAACTACACGTTCACCTTTTTCATTGTTCAATGCACTAACTACACCGTCTGATGGTGCAAAAATGCTTGTTCTGCCGAGGGCTTTGTTGGCTTCATTCAGACTTGCTCTTGAGTTGTCGATGCCAAATTTGGCAGCGGCTAGTCGTTGTTCTGCAGCAGTGACCTCACTTTTGGCTACTTGGTA
>JAQWZS010000063.1 GCA_029253325.1 Bacteroidia bacterium | reverse complement strand
GATTCTTTTGAGAAAAGCTCTCTTTTTTTATCATCCAATTGCTTGTCTAATCGTTCTAGTTCGTATCGAAGGTCTTTCTTGGTATTTTCATTACTATTAACCAATTCCTTGTAATTTTTATTGAGCAATTCATAAGATGCTTGTGTCTTTTCATAGTCTTTTCGTTGTTTATCACATTCATCTTTTAAAAGATTGTAGTTGTCAGAAAGCGAGTTGTAACGGTTTTTTAGTTCCATTAAACTCGTATCTCCAAATTCTTTCATTGTTTTCATTTCTTCATACTGGCTTTGTAAATCATTAAAGGATAATTGAAGTTCTTCCAGTTTACGTGCAGGAACACAGGACACGATTGAAGAAATAATAAGTATGGTTAAAAGATATGAAATTTGTTTCATTGGATGAACATTTGATTATATGTTCAAACGTATGCCAACCAAAATGAAGTTACTAAAGACAGATACACACATATGAACACTCTTTTTAATTAAACATAACTTTATTTAGACACAGTCTTCCTATTGCATTTTTTGTTATATGATAAATAATAGGTTCATTCGACAAAAATTAAAATTAAAAATTATGAAAAAATCAATTAAAATCACATTATTATTATCGGTATTCTCTTTATCAGTATTTGCTGCACAACCTTACAAGGTTAAAAAGTGCAAACACAAAATGGCTCAGTCACCTCGAGTAATTGTCGCTGATAATCATGCGAAAGTATTACCAACGGTTAAGCCAGTAAATGAAATTAAAGAAGTTGTAGAAGCGAAGCCTGTAATCTTGAAAACAGTGAATGCGACACCCAAACCAGCAACTGTTTCTGATTTATCTTTAACATCAGACAATTATGTACCTACTAAAAAGCAATTAAAGAAAGCAAAAAGATTACAAAAACGACTAAATAAAACTTCAGATGATTTTCCAATTTCAAACAATCAAGTAATTGCAATTGCTTTGTGTTTCTTTTTTCTTTTTATTCACAGAATATATCTAGGGTATTATGGAATAGCTATTCTTCAATTATTAACTCTTGGCGGTTTTGGTATTTGGTGGTTAATTGATTTAATTCGTCTGTTTACTGGAGATTTGAAGCCAAAAAACGGTGATTATGAGTTTACGATTTAAGATTTTATTCTCAAAAAAATCAAAATGCCCTGATATTCAGGGCATTTTTTTTTGGATTCTTATTAAAATTTTCAACCCTCTATTTTTTACACCAGCACTTGCATGAGGCAGAGTGGATTCTATGGCAGATTGAAGTTCTTGATTTAGGTCTGGGTATTTGAGAGCAATTCGTTCACAAACCGTCATGGAGTATGCTTTTATTGCAACGGCTACTTTGGGGTTTATGATTAAATCAATACATATATCATATAGTTTTCCCTCAATAGTTTCTGGGATTATACAGGTTTGATAAAGTCTTGCTATATTTCTTCGAACCCCATCAGGGGTTGACGGGTCTTCAAGCAATTCAATAAATTTTTGATGACAGGAATTCAAGAGATCAGGATTATTGATAGCTAGTTCAATAATTGCATAGCTACAAGTATGTGAGGTTTGAGTATTTCCTTTTACAAAAAAACTAACTAGTTCTTGAAAATATTTTTTGTTGTTACCCACAAACTGGGTGATTTGGCTAACGGACTCATTTGTTTTTTGTTGCTTTACTAATTCAAATAGTTTCACAAATTCATTTGGGTTAAGTTTTCATTTTCGTTATCATATCGCTCAAGAGCAAAAACAAGTAGTTTGGTAATAAGCTCAGTGTAGACAATGCCACTGGCTTCCCAAAGTTTAGGATACATGCTTATATCTGTAAATCCAGGCAATGTATTTACCTCGTTTACGAGGATTTCATCATCAGGTGTTACAAATACATCTACTCTAGCCATTCCTTGACAACATAGTGTTTTGTATGTTTTTAATGCGATGATTTGAATTCGGTTTTGAAGGTCTTCAGATAAATTTGCTGGAATGACTGTTTTAGAACCATTAGCATCAATATATTTCGCTTCATATGAGTAGAAATCATGATTTTCATTAATAGTGACAACTTCACCAACAAGCGAGGCTTTGGGGTTGGTATTGCCCAAAACAGCACATTCTATTTCTCTGCCTTCAATGTTTTTTTCTATGATTATTTTTTGATCAAATAAGAATGCATGATCAACAGCAGTATCAAATTCTCTCTTGGTATTTACCTTACTTATTCCGACTGAAGATCCCAAATTAGGTGGTTTTACATACATTGGTAGATCAATGTTATTAACCACCTTTTCGAAGGTAATCTGATTTCGTTCAGACTTTTGAAAAGATAAAAACGGAGCATTTGGAATATCTGCTTCATTCATTAGCCGTTTTGCTACATCTTTATCAATACACAAAGCAGATCCAATTACACCTGGGCCTACAAAAGGAATATTTAATGTTTTAAGTAAACCCTGAAGGGTGCCATCTTCGCCATTGGTGCCATGCACAATAGGAAAAGCAATGTCAATTTTTCCAATACTTTTTTGGGTTTTAAGATTGACTATTTTTTGTTCGTTAGATCCTGGGATGAGAGCAAGTGGGATATCGTTTTTGAGAACAATGTCTTCATTATTTAATTCTTCAAGGGTTTTGAGGTACCAAGTTCCATTTTTGGCAATGCCTAAAGGAATCATATTAAAAAGAGAAGTGTTTGTAGCCTTAGCAATATTACGAGCAGAACGGATAGATATCTCATGTTCTGTTGAATTTCCACCATAAATCAGGATGACGTTCTTTTTACTCATTAATGAATGACGTTATTTCATACGAATAACTTGATTTACTTGAATAAATTATGCACCAAATAAATTAAGGATGTCTTTTTTTTTAAGCTATTCGTTGGTAGAATTCTTCAACTTGATCGCCATAGAGCCACCTAACTACATTATTTTCCCATATTTCTTGATGTTGTTGTTTAGAAATAAGGTCTTGCTTTATAGCTAGGTCAAGTAATTTTCCAGGATAGCTACTTTGAGCCTCACTTTCCATTTCTCCTAGTGGGTAGGGATCATCCAATCCTAGAATAATCTGATCTGTAGTTTTGAGGCGTTTAATCATCACTTCAAAAGACATGGTGTCATGCACCAAGGTGTCAAAATAGATATTTGGGTGACCAATAGCTTTGCTTGGGCGATTTTTCCCTTCAAATAAATCGGGTCTTCCATCAAACCCTTGTGTTCTTCTCCCAAGATTGATGTGGTTGAGTTGACCACCATGAGCAAAGCATGTTCGTATGTTTGGATATTTATCGTAATATCCGTTGAGGGTATAAAAATGGTATGAATCAGCACATTGAGCAAGCATCCATACCAAATGAAAACGCCAAGAGGTATTTTCTAATTGGATGAATTTTTCACCATCATAAGGATGAACTTCTATAGCCAAATTGTATTTATTGGCTAATTCTAAGATGGGTTCAGTTTCCGGATTGAAAATTCCTTTCCAATTTCCAGCAGTATCCAAATAGTGTGTAGGCAAACACAAAACCTTAAGTCCTAGTTTTTCAACGCAACGTTCTATTTCCCACAAAGCTCCATCTACAAACCCAGCATGGATTACAAATCCAGATGTAAATTTTTTAGGATAGTTTGCCTGAATTTCTGCGTTAAAATCATTTTGGAAACGAAGGGCTTGTTTCATGTCACTTTGAGTAAGCCCATTGCCATAGAGTTGAGATAAATTTAGAATAACGGCATGGTCAATGTTATTCGTGTCCATCCATGCTAGTTTTTCATTCAAAAAAAAACTTTCTGATGTAATGGGTCGTTGCCAGTTTTTTTGTCGCATGAACGAACGATCATCATCAATCCAAAAGATTTCTTTGTCTTTCATAAAGGCAGGAATCTGCTTAGGATAGGGAAGTAGATGCGAGTGACCGTTAATCTTCATATGAGGTGCTATTGTTATGTGACAAAAGTATCAAAAATTAGATAGTTGATTAAAACCTATTAATGACGTTAAAATTATTTCGAAAAAAATCAATAATTAATCAGAAATAAAATTTTCAAAATAATATATTTGCAAATCATTGAATAGAATAGCTTCCATATTTTTCTTATTACTCCTCGCGTTTGCTGGAGGAGTGGGTATGGTTCATGCTCATGATCATGAGGAAGAAGCTTGTCATGAAGTTTCAAACCATTTTTGTGCAGACTCTGCTCATTTGGATTGCTCACTATGTGATGTAGTTATTCACCCTAATGATATTTCTCATTTTTCTGAGATTTCTATGTTAATTTTTGGACATGATTCTTATAAATCTGTGTTCAATTCTTCCCTTTATTCGCTTCAGATTAAAGCATGCTCTGATAGAGCACCCCCAAAAAAGGTATGATTGAAAACTCTTAATTAAATCAACCTTTATTTAAATATTAAAAAAAAATATGTCATTAATGCACTTGTGTGTTAATGTAAATCAATGTAATTCATTGTTTAGTTATGGTTAAGCCTATACTGCTTAGTTTAGTTATTAATTTACTTTACTGTTTTTCTTTTGGACAAACACCCATTCGGTTTGATGGCAGTGTTGTGGACAATAAGAACAAGCCTGTGATTGGTGCTAGAGTTTTGTTAAAATCTCTTAATAAAGCTGATGTATCCAACGCTCAGGGCGATTTTAGTATTGATGATTTAACTCAAAATACGTTTGTGATAGAAATATCCTGTGTAGGTTATGAAACGCTAATACAACGAATTGAATTGACTGAAAACAAGAAATATATATTTCAATTAGAAGCAGCTCTTGTTAAATTGGATGGGGTAGTGGTTGAGGGTAATTATGTAGAGCTAAAGAAGGAAAAAACATCGCTTAATATTGAAATAGTAAATGACGATTATTTAAGGCAAAACTTAGGTGGTAGTCTAATGAAATCACTCGAAAGATTACCAGGTCTATCCACCATTGATATTGGGTCAGGACAATCAAAACCTGTCATTCGAGGTCTTGGATTTAACCGCGTAGTGGTGGTAGAGAATAGTATTAAACATGAGGCACAACAGTGGGGTGCAGATCATGGACTAGAAATTGACCAGTATGCCATTGATAGGATAGAAATAATCAAAGGGCCTGCGTCATTAATGTATGGTTCTGATGCAATCGGAGGCATCATAGATTTAAAAAATAAAACGGTTCCTAAAGAAAATACATTTGGAGGATCAGTTGACTTGTCAGGTAAGACCAACAATGATTTTATTGGAAGTTCTGTCTCATTTTTTGCTCGGAAAAAGGATTTTTTTGCTACGGTTAGAGCAACTATACTTGATTATGGTGATTACAGGGTGCCGACGGATCGTGTTGCAATTTATTCCTATTATGTTCCGCTTCACAATAATCAATTAAGAAATACTGCAGGCAATGAACAAAATTTGCATACCTCATTCGGATTGATAAAAGACCGATTTAAGAGTACATTTTATATAAGTAATGTTCATACGAAGTACGGTTTTTTTGCAAATGCTCATGGCTTAGAACCGAGGAACGTGGATCGATCTGTTCATGATCAATCCAATCGAGATATTCTTTATCCCTATCAGGAAGTCAATCATTTCAAGGTGATCAATAAGAGCATGTATAATTCAAAAAATTGGAAATTTGAATCAGACCTTGGTTATCAACGAAATTACAGAGAAGAATGGAGTCAGTATGCACCGCATGGATATATGCCAGCTGTTTTTCCAAAGTCATTAGACTTTAACCCAGAACTTGAACGTCAATTTGAAAAAGATATTTATTCTGTAAATGCAAAATTATTTTACAATGCCTCTGATAAAACTCAGGTAAGCACTGGTATTAATGCAGAATATAAAGAAAACAACATTGGTGGTCGTGGGTTCATAATTCCAGCATTCCAACACCTAAATCTTGGAAGCTTTTTGGTTGCGAAATACAACTATTCCAAGAAAAGCTTATTTCAAGCAGGTATTCGATACGATCATGGAAACGTGAATGTTAGCAGTTATAACGACTGGTTTGTTTCACCAAATTATGAAAATGGGGATACAACGCAGGTATACTTGAAAAGGGCAGATGACATATCACGAAATTTTTCTAATCTTTCTTGGTCGATTGGGTACAATTTCAACCCAGACAACTGGACTTATAAATTTAATTTAGGTAAGAGTTTTAGAATGCCTATTGCTAAAGAACTAGCTGCAAGTGGTGTGAACTACCATCGATTTAGCTATGAAGTTGGAAATGCTGGTTTATCTCCAGAGGTTTCATATCAACTGGATGCAGGAGTTGAATACCATGCTATGAAGTTTGCAGTAGGAGTATCTCCTTTTCTTAATTACTTTTCTAACTATATTTACCTGAATCCTACATCACGATATGATAGACTTTATGGATTTGGGAATCAAGTTTTTGAATATACAGAAAGTGAAATTCTAAGATACGGTGGTGAATTGCATGCTCATTATGAGGCTTCAAAACAGCTTCGATTTGGTTTTATTGGAGAATATGTATATACGGAGCAATTGTCGGGCCCCAAAAAAGGATACACGCTTCCATTTGCTCCACCTGCTTCAGCTATCCTCAATGTGAAATATCAAAAACCCTATTTCAAGTTTGTAACTAATGCATACCTGTCATTAGACTACAAGTTTACAGCTGATCAAAACAATATTGTGCCCCCCGAAGTCACCACAGACGGATATCAAGTATTCAATTTTAGTTTAGGAGGTGATTTAGTGATGCACAATCAAAAAATTAGCATTGCAATGCAGGTGCAGAACTTATTAAACTCTAAATATTTCAATCATACCAGCTATTACAGGTTAATTAATGTGCCAGAGGCTGGGAGAAACTTTATCATTAATATATCAATACCCTTTATGGGAAATTTAAAACACAACTAATTTTTAACTTAAATTTATAATAAAACAACATGAACTACAAATTCAAAACAACCCTATTTTTTTTAGCTATTGGATCAATAGCATTATTATCATCATGTAAAGATGATGAAGAGCCAACAGTTGCTCCAGAAACTGCAGCCCCTACAATTTCTGAAATTGAAATCGGAGAGGCCAATTCGATGGAGTGCGAACCAGGAGGAGACTTACACATGGATGCTGAAATCGTAGCGGAAGGAAAGATTGACAAAATCACAGTTGATTTACACCCAGAAAGTGGTGAAGGAGATGATATTGAAGCTGAGTACACTGAATATTCAGGTTTATTAAATGCTGATTTTCATCAAGATCTTGAGATTCCATCAACTACTGAAGTTGGAGATTATCATTTTCACATGACAGTAACAGACCAAACCGGTAAATCAACCAGCGTTGAGGCAGACATTCACATTCATTAATTAGTTTAATAAAAACTCACTAATTAGTTGAAATTATGAATAATAAGTTCACCGTAGCTATTGTTGCAGTGAACTTATTATTTTATTAAGAAGAAACAATGAATACATTTAAAACTTTAATTCTAATGACCGCTTTTTCATTTTTTTTAAATGGTTGTCAAGATGATGAAAAACCTACAATTGATGATGAAAAACCTACAATTGATTTGACTATTGCAAATGCTTTCCCTACAAGTTGTGATACATTATATTTTAATGAACCCTTTTCAGTTAAGGCATTATTGATTGATAATGTTGAACTAGGATCGTTTAATATCGATATTCACAATAATTTTGACCATCATACCCACTCTACAGAGATTAAACAATGCACTTTAGATGCAGATAAAACTGCTGTAAATCCATATACTTTTATTCAAGACTATACTATACCTGATGCTTCTTCTACATATTTGACTGATGTGTCGATGACTATTTCATCTAGCGATGGAACAGATTTATACGATGAAGGAGACTATCACTTTCAAATAAGACTAACGGATAAAGAAGGTTGGTCAACTTTGAAAGGTATAAACGTTAAACTACTAATTAGGTAAGGGTTTACGACAATTATAAATTGTGCAACATTTTACATCAATCTTTTAGGGTTTAGGTTCTGAACCTATATTTTAGACATTTCAAAATATACACCAGCCGCATATTCGCCATCAATATAAGTCTCATAATAAAGGTGTACCTTATTGGTCTCTTTTTCAAATCCACCGTGATACTTTACCCCGTCATTTGATTCAAACCCATCAATACCTTTGTATTCGTATAAATAACCCTCATCATCTGTTTCAGACATATCCTCAATATCAAAAGCAACCGCATTAGAAAGGTCTTTCAATTTAGTCCCTTTTATAACAATATTACCATCTTCAAAGAAAATAATCTTATTATTAGTTGTTCCCTTTTCAACTTTAACAGTCCCTTGGTGGGAGCCAGTGCTGCCGTCATAAAACTCAATGTACTGATCATAAGTATACGTCCCAATAATCTGATCTCGAATATCCACCGTTGGTTCAGGAGTAGATTCGTCGTCAGAGCAAGAAGAAAAAGAAAAAGTAAATAGAGTAATCGTAAGTAAAATAAATGTGTTTTTCATAGAAATAAATGTTTAAATAGTTAATTAAATGTTAAGGTATAAACGTAATACAGACTTACTGAAATACAAAACGTATTTCACAACCAGGTTAGCATTGTATGGCAAGTATAAATTGTGTAACACTTTTAAAAAATTGTGTAACACTTTTGTCAAAACAGACTGAATATTTTTTTTTGTTGTGTTGCGGGAATTTTCGTAACTACCTGAAAAACAAAACGTTCCGTAACAGCGTGTACGGAACGTTTTGATAAAAAGTGACCTCGTCAGGATTCAAACCTGAGACCTCTTGAGCCGTAATCAAGTGCTCTATTCAGCTGAGCTACGAGGCCAAATAATTTGGATTGCAAATATAATTAGCTGAATCATTTACCAACCATAATTTTTAAGTTCATGAAATAGGTTGTTAAATTATTCTTCTTCTGGAATTTCTGGCGTATTCTCTTCAGGTTCCAAATTCTCTAGATTTTCTAGATTTTCAATGATAGCTATTTTGGACTTACAGATATCAAGCAAACCATCTTCTTCGTTGAAGTAGTTGTCTATGATACTTTGAAGTGTAGCTTTTGCTTGAAATAGATCATCCTCAAGCATGTAAATGTCACTTATTAGGATAAATCCTTTAACTACCCAATATTCATAAGCAGAGAAATCATCATTAAGTCGATAAACATCAGCCCTAGAAGATTCAATTTTTTTATCTTCTAAATAAATATAAGCTCTGTAATATAGAGCTTCTGCTGTCATTTTGTTTCTGCTTTCAGTAATGACATAATCAAAGTGAAACTTAGCACTTCGGTTATTACTGTCTTGAAGCTGAACCTTACCTAATAGCATATTTGCTTCCACTAAATCGTCTACTGGCACATTTTCAATGGGTAGTAATTGAATGGCTTTTGCTTTTGCTTTTGAGAAATCAGAGAGATATTCATGACATCTCATCTGCCCAAGAATGGCATTTAAATAGGTACTTTTAGAAGCTGCAATGGGTTCAAGTTTTTGATAATAATCAACTGCTTTCTTATATTCTTTACGTTGAAAATAAGTGCTTGATAATTTGATGAGTGATTTTTCTGTGAAATCATTTCTACTTTGGTTTACAACATAATCATAATGAATTAATGCATCATCTTCTTGATCGGTATAATAATCGCACTCGGCTTTAAAGTAGTTCGCCTGAAGAGCAAAAAAGCCTTTTTCTCCAAATCGTTTAATGTAGTTGTTTAGTTCGCGAGAAGCTCCTTTGTAGTCCTCTGCGTTATACACTCTTATTGCATTTTGATATATAGCACTGTCTTGAGCAGTTAATCTAACTGATGCTCCAGGTATATTTTTTACGTAATCAAAATATTCTTGTGGCTTCCCTTGATTGTTGTATATAATCTCTATAAAAGATAAAGCTTCGCGACTTGGCGATGTTTTAGGAAATCGTTCAACTACAGTTTTATAATATCTCAATGCGATATCATCTTTATTTTGATTGTAGTTTATAAGACCCATTTTAAGATAGCTTGTGGGTAAGAAAGGGGAGTAGTCGTGTTGAGAAATGATGAGGTTAAAAATTCGTTCGGCTGTTCTAAAATCCTCAATGATTAAATGCTCCATTGCCATTTGGTAGAGTGCGTCATCAATGTATATGCTAGAACTAAAGTCTTTTTGAATTTTACGAAGAGTGCTAATTTTGTCTAAATGTCGTTCCTGCAGACCATATAACATGCCCTGTTGGAATAATGCATAATCACTGTTTTTATAATTATTTTTAATGATAAAATCGTACTCTCCAATTGCTTTTTTGTATTCACCATTGATGAAATAACAATCAGCCAGTCGTTGGGTGTTGTCAAGATATAGTTTTTTGTTTTCTATTGTAAAACTCTCTCTCTTATTGAATTTGGAGAAGAAAATTTGAGCTTTTGGATAGTCTTTCTTTTTGAAGTAGCTGTAACCAATGCTATAGTATCCATGATTTTTATGCAGAGAGATTTCATCATAACTCATAAAGCGATTCATAAGGTTAATGCTTTTGTCATAATCGCCAGATTTTGCAGCAATCTCTGCTCTCCAGAAATAAGCGAGGGCCTCTTGTGTTTTATTGATTGGATATTTTATGGACTTAATAAAATAGTTTTCTGCCTCATCATATTCGTGATTGAGGTATAATTCCTCTGCTCTGTGAAAGGTGAGTTTTTGATAGGCTTCTTTAGATCTTGTATTAAGATTTGGAATTTCCTCTAGTAAATTGATAGCGGCTTTGTAATTTTTTGTATTTAGGAATACATCAGCCAGTAATGATCTTGCTTCATCAGTATATGTTGATTTTGGGTACGATTGGATGAATACG
>JAQWZS010000048.1 GCA_029253325.1 Bacteroidia bacterium | reverse complement strand
TCAAGGGTGATATGCAAAAGCCGGTCTGCTTTTTTAACTTTCTCGGCAGCGGTAATCGTTGCAACTCGAATATCTAATTTTACAAAATCGTCGTATTGTATCATGGGCTTTAATGGTTGTTTGATTTGTTCTTGGCTACCTGTATTTGTTGGGGTTTTTTGGTTCAATTTTATAATTTGCCGTTCTATAACATCATCTTCAACCTTTTCGAATAAGAGTTTACTCTCTCCTATTGTGTGTCCAGGAGTAATTTTATCCTCATAGGATTTAAGATTCAAATTTTTAAGGATTTTATGCGAGGTGTCTGGCAAGAAAATTTGTCCGAATAAACCAATTTGATGTACAGTATGTAGGCATGTTAGGATACAATTGGCTACGTTCTGTTGATTAGCATCATCTTTAATGAGTTTCCATGGAGCTGTATCTTGCAGATACTTGTTTCCATAGCGAGCAATCTCCATGAAAGCCTCTAAGCCTTGGCGTTGGTTGAACTGGTCAAGTGCTTCTGTGATTTTGGTAGAAAAATCTGGCAGTTTATCAATTCTTCCTATAGGTACAACTCCATTAAAGTATTTGTGGGTAAGAACGATAACCCTGTTCACGAAGTTCCCCAAAATTGCTACAAGCTCATTGTTCACTTTTGCTTGATAGTCTTTCCAAGTGAAGTCTGCATCCTTAGTTTCAGGCAAAATAGAATTGATGACATAACGAAGCTCATCTGTTTTTTCTGGGAATTCCTTTAAATATTCGTGGAGCCAAATCGCATGGTTACGGCTAGTTGATATTTTGCTTCCTTCTAAGTTTAAAAATTCATTGGCTGGCACATGGGTAGGTAGGTTAAACCCACCATGTGCATGGAGCATAGCAGGAAAAATAATGGTATGAAATACGATGTTATCCTTGCCTAAAAAGTGTGTAATTTCAGTGTCAGAGTCTTTCCACCATGTAGTCCACTGATCACCAGTCACTTCTTTTGTGGCAGTTATGTATCCAATAGGTGCATCAAACCAAACATACATCACCTTATTATCTGCATTTTGTATAGGAACACGAACACCCCAATCAAGATCTCGTGTCATTGCTCTTGGTTTTAATCCGTCATTTAGCCAGCTTTTACATTGTCCATATACGTTGGATTTCCATCTGTCTTTTTGATTATCAACCCAATCATCCAAAAACTCTTTCTGAATAGAGTCAAGTGGTAAATACCAATTGGTAGTTTGCTTTAAAATAGGAGAATTTCCTGTTAGTGCTGATCGAGGATTAATGAGTTCTCTTGGATTACTCGTTCTACCGCATTGCTCACATTGATCACCATAGGCATTTTCGTAAGAACAGTTTGGGCACGTTCCTACAATATATCGATCCGCTAAAAACTGTTGAGCCTCTTGGTCATAAAATTGTTCTGATGTTATTTCCTCAAAAACATTATTATCATTTAGGGTAGTAAAGAAATCCTGAGCAGTTTGTTGGTGCAGCTGATTAGTAGTTCTACTAAATTGATCGAAATGGATTCCAAATTGCTCAAGACTATTAGCAATAAGTGAATGATTCTCATCAACAATTTGTTGTGGTGTCTTTTTTTCTTTTTTGGCTTTGAGTGTAATTGGAACACCGTGTTCGTCTGTACCGCAAACAAAAAGGACATCCTTTCCCATTATTTTTAGATATCGGTAGTGGATATCTGAAGGGAGAAAACACCCAGCAATGTGCCCAATATGTATTGGTCCGTTAGCATAAGGGAGTGCACAAGTGATAAGATGTCTTTTTGGCATTGGAGCAAAAATAAGAGAAAGCCTGAAGTCAATGACTATGAATGCTTAATGTTTTGAATTCTTCTTGTTTTTATATTTTGTTAATATAGGGTGCAATACAACAGCCAATAAAATAATGGAGGTTCCTAAGTAAAAATTGAAATTGAGAATGGTATCTTCATTGAGCAACCAAATGGCTAATAATATTCCATAGACAGGCTCCAAGTTGATACTCAAATTTGAGACAAAAGCACTCAATTCTTTGAGGGAATTGATAGCAAGTGCAAAAGCTAAGCTGGTGCAGAGTAACCCGAGTATTATTAACCAAACCCAGTCCGTTCCTATGGGCGTCCATTGGGTTTGGGGCATAAACATATTAATGAATGGATAGGCTATTGAAATAAATAAAAATCCAGAAGTTAACTCTACGGTAGTGACAGAAAGCGAGTTTTGCCCAGCAATGTATTTCTTATTTAAGGTGGAAAATAAGGCAGCTAAAAAAGCAGAAACAATACCAATAATAATGGCACTGTAGTATGATTCTCCAATACCACTAAGTAAGTAAATCCCTAAAATCACAATGACTCCCAGAAGCAACTCAATCCATTCAAACTTTGATCGAGTAATGAGAGGTTCTAAAACAGAAGTGAATAGAGAAGCTGTTGCAAGACAAGCAAGAGTGACAGATGCACTATGACCAACTTTAATGCTACCATAAAAAGTCAACCAATGCAGTGCTACAAGAATACCAATGCCAATAAATTTTAATAGGTTCTTTTTTGTAATTAGGAGAATTCCTTTAAATACTCCAGGAATAAATATTAATCCAAGAATGGCTATCCATAGTCTATTCCATACTAATGCGACTTCATTTAAAGAAATTAATTTTCCAAGAATAGCAGTAAATCCAAATAGAAAAACTGCTATGTGGAGTTGGATGTAGGCTTTGTTTTTAGAAGATTGTTTTTCCAAGACTTAAACAATATTAATTGGTCGGGTAGTAAAAAAAAACTTAAAGCATAAAAAAAAACCCAGTTAGAAACTGGGTTTTTTATATTTCTTCTAGTGACTACCAATCATCATCGTCAATAAACGGAGTGGCTGCACATGTTGTCTTAAGCTCGTCGATGAAATTATTCATGTGATTATTACATGCTATTAAAATTCGATCATTTCCTCTTGCATTTTTCTTAGCAGATAAGTAATATTCCATATAAGTTACATCATCTGGTTTTCCGTTTGTACTTTTAGATACATGAACGAAATTGTTAAATTTATAACGATACCTTTCGTCCTTGAAACGAAGCTCCATGTCAAATTTAATAATTCCAGCGTCCACTTTTTGATATTCATTTAACTGAACAGCTAGCGGCATGTGAACATATGCCTTAATTGTTTGTCCTTCTTTTCCATCGGGATCAATACCTGCAGCGTCAATCATGCTTTTGGCTTCACGCTTTCCAAATTTGTTTTGCATCCAAACCAATGCTCTTTGATAGAGAGAGTCAGATAAAGAGTAATCATCACCACCTAGATCTAAAAACCGATCTGGAACAATTACTTCGACTACTTCTACGAATGTAATAAGTTGAGAGGAGCTGTCATAGGGCATGCTGGTAAATCGTTGATATGGTCTTGCTTTGACCTCTGGTCTAGAAGATCTTACATAATCATCACCTCCAAAACTAAAGTCACCTCCATCATCATCTACCCAGCTATCGTCCATGCCTTCGTCATCAGTCCATGCATCGTCAGTACTTTCGTCGTCAGTACTTTGAGATTCGTCATCATCAGAGCCCCACGAATCGTCTTGATTACCCCATGAGTCATCTTGATTATCCCATGATTGAGAATAAACTACAGAGTAAGATGTTAATATTGATAGTAGAATGAATAATGTTTTTTTCATAATTTTAAATATTTGAATAGGTATTATCATAAAGTCCCATACAAAAAAGGTCAACGAAAATAATCTAATATTTATTTTTATGCAATTCGAAGATTTGAGAAAATATGTTATAACAACGTATTGAATAATCAATTTGTTTTGTCTATTTGCATTTTAACTATTTAAATAATAGACCATGAACAAATACTTTTTAATTCCTTCAGTTATCGTTTTCACTTTTTTGGGATGTTCAAAAAATCAAGATAAAAGTCATTTTTTAAGCAACGATTCACATTCATATGCCAATTTTAATGATGTACGGATATCGCATTTGAATTTAGATTTGACTGTGGATTTTCAACAAAATATCTTAGACGGTAAAGTTGATATTTCTATAATAAACTACACCAATGCAAAGCAATTGATACTGGACTCAAAGGATTTAACCATTCATAAAGTATTACTTGAAGATAGTACGAAAACCCCATTTACATTGGGGGATCATAGCGAGACGTTTGGGCAACCTTTAGTTGTTGATATCAAGCCAACTACAAAAATGGTTTCTGTTTATTACACGACTAGTCCAGATGCAGAAGCATTACAATGGCTTACTCCCGAGCAAACTTTAGGTAAAAAATATCCATTTTTATTTAGTCAATCACAAGCTATTCTGGCTCGTTCATGGGTGCCTTGTCAAGATGGTCCAGGTGTCAAGTTCACCTATGATGCAACTATAAAAACAGATTCAAATCTTATCGCTTTGATGAGTGCTGAAAATAGTACTTCAAAAAGTGATAATGGGGCATATACATTCAAAATGAATCAACCCATTTCCTCTTATTTATTAGCACTAACGGTGGGAGATTTAGAATTTGCAAGTACAGGAAGAAATTCTGGTGTTTATGCAGAGCCTGCCATGCTCGAAAAATCAGTTTGGGAACTGAATACAATGCAAAGCATGATTGATAGTGCAGAGCAGTTATATGGACCTTATGCTTGGGATCGTTATGATGTTGTTATACTTCCTCCAAGTTTTCCTTTTGGTGGAATGGAAAACCCACGTTTAACTTTTGCTACACCTACGATTATTGCTGGTGACAGAAGTTTAGTGGCATTAATTGCTCATGAGTTAGCACATAGTTGGAGCGGAAACTTAGTTACCAATGAGACTTGGAATGACTTTTGGCTAAATGAGGGCTTTACTGTTTATTTTGAGCAGCGAATAATGGAGAAAATCTTTGGTAAACCCTATGAAGAAATGCTCACTAAACTGGGTATGGGTGAACTGGAAGCGACCATAGAGAAACTTCAAAATGAAGGCAATTCTGATGACACGCACTTATATTTAGATTTAGACGGAAGAAATCCCGATGATGGACTCACAGATGTTGCCTACGAAAAAGGACGTTTCTTTTTACAAAAAGCAGAGTCTGTTGTAGGTAGAAAACGATTTGATTCATTCCTTAAAAATTATTTTACAGATAACAAGTTTAAACCGATGAATACTGAGCGATTTATTGCTGAACTTAATAATCACTTACTGTCTCCAGAAGAAGAACAAGCGATTAATATTTATGCGTGGGTGTATGGTCCAGGATTACCAGATAATGCCTTGGTCCCTTATTCAGAAGAGTTAGATCGGGTGGAAGGAGTAATTGCTGAGTACAACAACAATCGTATTAAAGCAAAGGATATTGATATTACAGGATATACTACTCATCATTGGTTATATTTTTTGCGAGGTCTTAAAGGCTTAGATTCAACCAAAATGTTAGAATTAGATCAAAATTTTAAATTTACACAAACAGGAAATAGTGAAATTGCTTGCGATTGGTTTAAGCACTGTATTGACAACCAGTATGAGACAGCATTTCCAGCATTGAGTGATTTTTTAACTAAGGTGGGAAGAAGAAAATTTTTAACTCCATTGTATTCTCGTTTAGCAAAAACTCCTAAAAATAAGGCTTGGGCAAAGGAAGTGTATCAAATAGCTAGAAAGGGCTATCATTCAGTAAGTTATAACACGATAGACGAGGTTCTAAAGTAAGTTGAG
>JAQWZS010000044.1 GCA_029253325.1 Bacteroidia bacterium | reverse complement strand
ACTACTTCTCCAGCATTTTCAACAGTTACGTTGAACTTACCTGTAGTTGGGTTAGGATATACATTAATCATGTCATCGTTTTGCGTTAAGTTTTCGATTCCTGCTAGGTTGATTGTGATGTAGCGTGGCGTGTTTTACCGTTTATATCAGTTGTTATATCAGTAGGTACTCCAATGTTTGATAACGCAAAGCTTGTAATTCTAAAATCTTGGTTATCTCTATCAACATAGCTAAAAGGTTCATTATACCAATTAGCAACAAAAACATTTTTTAGGTCGTCAAATGTTTTATAGTCAGTGATTACATTTCCGGATCCTCTTAATCGACCATAAAAAATCTCGCCACTTCCTGAAGTTGTCATATCCTCAAGGTAAACACTATTGTTGTCAAAATTTGTTGGCCCTCCACCATACGATTGATTGTCTAGATCAGCTATTCCGTAAAAGGTTCCACTGGTTTCAATATCAGCATAAACAATATTATTCTTAATATCCCCTGTGACATCACCTACCCATATCCCGTATAGGGAGGAACCTGTACTAACTTTGCCTGGAGTGTGATGAAAAGATACGGTGTTGTGCAAAACATCTACATCAGCAGGGTTATCGCCCGAAAATACATACAGACCTTGGCCACTACTAAAGGTAGGTAGGCTAATTATATTGTTTGATATGATGGATTTTATGCTCCCAGAGTTTCCGTATGCGTAGAAGTAGAGTGCTCTAGTTTGGTCATTTCCTTCATTAAGAAGATTAAATATAATGTTGTTGGATATGTTATACCCAGTTTTGCCATCTCTCTGATATGAATAAATACCATATTTTGTTCCTGAGTTTGATTGACCTGTTTGGTGTATTTTGTTGTTTGTAATTACAGATCCCTCATCTCCATGACGAAAATAAATCCCAATGTTTAGAAAATTAGTTATCTCATTATTATGGACAGTATTGTACTTATTGTCTGTATTAGGTCTTTTGTCAATAATTGAGATGCCATATTTAGGTCCACCATTAGAGGGACCACTAGTAGTGTTGCCAGTAATGGTGCAATATTCCCCAGCATTTGAAAAGCTACTTACAGAGCTATTAGAAGACGCATTCCCAATTAGTAAGTAGGTATTCTCTGCAGTTGTACCAGTTAAGTTTGGCATGTTTAGTTGGCAATTGGATATGGTTACATAGGTAGATACACTTCGAATTTGTACACATCTGCTATATTCACTTCCCGTATTTTCAATGACTAAATTGTCTAATATAAAATGATCTGTGCTACTGAATGTAATCACTGGAGATCGAGTGCTCGAACCACTATATGAGACCGTATTGCCATTTCCATTGAGGGTGATGGTATTAGTAGAACTGGACCCAGAGATGTCATTAAACTGAACCCACTCATTGTAAGGACCCGAATTAGCAACTACATCTATAACCACAGGACCTGAAACCCCATTGGCGTTAATGTCTGTTGCAAAATCTGTAAAACTTTGATAATTTGTTCCACCAGTAGCAGTGGCCGAGTTGATGGTATATGTACCATTGAGTTGAGCTATTGCAGAACATGTCAGTAGGGCAAAGCCAAAAGTAAAAGCTGTTTTGAGTTTGAAAAGCCAATTTCGTTGTTTGTAATTTTTTTTCATAGGTGAATGTTTTTTTAATATTAAAAAACGAAGTTAGGATACGTTGACATCATTAATCAATAGGGTTGCAGGTCTTTGACAAATGCATGACATAAAAAGGCTATAAAACGGAATAAAATTTAGAAACACTAAGCTATGGCCTTATGTTAAGTTGTTGACTTTTAGTTCATTATGTTTCGTAATATGACATTTATGATATTGGTCATATTTTAATATGATATTTATCCAAACAGGGTTTATTGGCTGTTTTTATCTAAAAAATTGATTGAAAATTAACAAAAAGATGCTTCATGCAGAGTGAAGCTAAGAAAGGTAATGCTAAGAATAATGATCTTATTTATCTTTTTCAGGAGCTTTTCCTTTTTCCTTCTTGAAAACTAGCTTGTCTTGTTTTTTGTTGTATTTTACATGAATCAAGTCGCCTTCATTGATGTCGGATTTGAGGATTTCTTCTGCTAGGGGATCTTCGAGGTACTTTTGGATGGCTCTATTAAGTGGTCGAGCACCAAAATCTGAATCAAATCCTTTTTCAGCCAAGTAGTTTTTAGCCTCTTTGTCTAGTTTTATATCGAATCCAATTTGTTTGATTCGAGAGATTAATTCTTCGAGAGATAATTCTAGTATTTGTTGAATGTGTTCTTTTTCAAGGGAATTGAATACAATGACATCATCAATTCTATTTAAAAATTCAGGAGAGAAGAAGCGTTTGAGAGCATTTTCAATCACTCCTTTAGAATTTAAATCAGCGGCTTGGGTTTTGGCATTGGTACCAAATCCAACTCCAGCACCAAATTCTTTAAGTTGTCTCGACCCAATATTAGAGGTCATGATGATAATTGTATTTCTAAAATCAACTTTTCTCCCTAGACTATCGGTTAAAAAACCTTCATCCAATACCTGAAGAAGGAGGTTAAATACATCGGGATGAGCTTTTTCAATCTCATCAAAAAGAATTACAGCATATGGTTTTCTTCTGATTTTTTCAGTAAGGATACCGCCTTCTTCATAACCCACATATCCTGGAGGGGCTCCTACTAGTCTGGAAACTGCAAATTTTTCCATGTATTCACTCATATCAATTCGCATGAGTGCTTCTTTAGAATCAAATAAGTATTTGGCAAGTGTTTTGGCCATTTCTGTCTTACCAACACCTGTGCTTCCTAGGAAGATGAATGATCCAATGGGTTTGTTAGGTGCCTTTAATCCGGCTCGAGTACGTTGAATGGCTTTGGTTAGTTTGGCAACGGCCTGATCTTGACCAATGACACTTCCTTTTAATTCTTCTCCCATTTTAAGGAGACGATTTCCTTCTTTTTGAGCGATACGTTTGGTAGGAATACCAGTCATCATAGCAATTACGTCTGCTACATCGTCTTCCTTTACTTTATAACGTTGTGTTTTGCTATCTTCTTCCCACTGTACTTTTTCATCTTCTAAGTTTTCAAGTAGAGATTTTTCCTCGTCTCGGAGTCGAGCAGCTTCTTCATATTTTTGACTTTTAACGACACGATTTTTATTTTCTTTAATTTCCTCAATTTTCTTTTCGAGTTCCAGTATGTTTTGAGGAACATGAATATTACTTAAGTGAACACGAGCACCAACTTCGTCAAGCACATCAATAGCTTTGTCAGGTAAATGACGGTCTGTAATGTACCGAACACTCATTTTTACAGCAGCATTGAGGGCCTCAGGAGTGTATTCCACACTGTGATGGTCTTCGTATTTGGTTTTGATGTTTTCAAGTATTTCAAGGGTTTCTTCTGGAGAGGTAGGCTCAACCATAACACTTTGAAATCTTCGTTCTAGGGCACCATCTTTTTCAATGTATTGGCGGTATTCATCAAGTGTAGTAGCACCAATACATTGGATTTCTCCACGTGCAAGGGCTGGTTTAAACATATTAGATGCATCCAAAGATCCACTTGCTCCCCCAGCACCAACAATAGTGTGTATTTCGTCAATAAAAAGGATGACATTGTCTGTCTTTTCAAGTTCTGTCATGACAGCTTTCATGCGTTCTTCAAACTGTCCTCGATATTTAGTGCCTGCAACAAGACTAGCTAAATCAAGTGTGACCACTCTTTTGTCAAATAAGACTCTTGAGACTTTTCTTTGAGATATTCTTAGAGCTAGCCCTTCAGCAATGGCTGTTTTACCAACACCTGGTTCTCCAATAAGTACAGGATTATTCTTTTTTCTTCGACTTAAAATTTGAGAAACTCGTTCAATTTCTTTTTCTCGACCAACAATAGCGTCCAATTTGTCAGCTTCTGCCAATTTGGTCAAATCTTTTCCAAAGTTGTCCAAAACAGGAGTTTTGCTTTTGGATTTTGGTTTGCTTTGTGGTGGAGTAGATTTACCAGATTCTTCTTGGTAAAATTCCTCAGGTGAATCACTGCTCATTTCGATTGATGCATCTGGAAATTTATCCTCCATGGCATTTTTAAATAAATCGTAATCGACACCAAACTGGTTAAGTATCTGGGAAGCTACGTTGTCTTCATCTCTTAGTATGGAGAGTAATAGATGTTCTGTTCGGATTACATCGTCTTTGAATATTTTAGCTTCTAAGTAGGTGATTTTTAGGGCTTTTTCAGCTTGTTTGGTAAGTGGAATATTTCCAATGTTGGAGGTTTTGTTTGAAGTATCTCTAATACTGTCTTCAATTGCTTTTTTGAGTCTGAGCATATCAATACCCATACCTTTCAAGTGTCTTATTGCCTTTCCGTCGCCTTGTCTAATTAGTCCTAACAAAAGGTGTTCTGTTCCAATATAGCTATGACCTAATCGTATAGCTTCTTCACGACTAAATTGTATTACTTCTTTTACTCCTGGTGAAAATTGTGCCTCCATCTTTTATGAATATAACAAATATAAGACCAAAAAAGTGTGTCATGTCATCAAATTAAATCCTTTACTATTTTTTTACAATTGATGGTTAAAACGTCTTTTCAATTTGTGCAAATTGAGTTGTTTGGTACTTTTAAGTTGATAACTATAAAATCCCTTATTATCAGTTGTTTAGGAAATATATATTTGAGTAAATTACTTAGTAATATCGTGAAACCTTTTTGTGATTTTTGAACCTGTGTTGATAAAACAACTCTGATTATGAGTTATTTATATGATATTTTTTTGGTTGTCAACGTTCCACAAACATTTTTTTATGATTTGTTAATAATTTTAATTGTCTATTCTATTGCTAGGAAATGTTTCAGAGCTTAATATTTTTGATAGTCTTAAGCGTAATTATTTAATATTTTAATAGTTTATTATAATACATCACAGTATGGAAAAAAAACGAGTCAATCCCCCTAAAAGTAAGATGTCACTAAGTAATTTGAATCAGATGTCAAAACTGCAACCGCAAGCTCGTGATTTAGAAGAAGCTGTTTTGGGGGCTCTTATGCTCGAAAAATATGCCCCTGAAAAAGTAGCTAGTTACCTTAAAAAGGATGCATTCTATGTAGAGAGTCATCAGATGATTTACGAGGCGATTCTTCAGCTATTCATGGCGGGTAATCCTGTGGATATTCTAACAGTGACAGAACAGTTGCGTAAAAATGCTAATCTAGAAGCTGCTGGGGGGGCTTTCTACATTACTTCATTGACCAACAGAGTTAGTAGTGCTGCAAATATTGAATATCATGCTCATATAGTTATTCAGAAAAGTATTCAACGTCAATTGATTTCAGTAGCTGGTGTGATAGGTGAGAAAGCATTTGAAGAGACCTCCGATGCATTTGAACTATTGGATGAATCTGAAAAGAAATTATTTGAGATTAAAAATGATAGCATGAC
>JAQWZS010000036.1 GCA_029253325.1 Bacteroidia bacterium | reverse complement strand
TATCTTGGATTGAATCGATTGAGTAATTCGCTGAGTGGAGGAGAGAGTCAACGAATAAATTTGGCTACATCTCTTGGAAGTAGTCTAGTAGGAAGTAGTTATATATTAGACGAACCCAGCATTGGTCTTCATTCAAAGGATACTGAACGATTAATTTCTGTTTTACAAGACCTTAAAAATAGTGGTAATACAGTTGTGGTCGTAGAACATGACGAGGATATCATGAATGCATCTGATTATCTTATAGATATGGGCCCAGAGGCTGGACATTTAGGAGGGCAGGTAGTGTATTCAGGTGAGTATAAAGACATTAAAGGAAAAGACACTTTAACAGCCAAATACTTAGATGGTGATGAAGAAATTAGTATTCCGCTAGTTCGAAGAAAATGGAATAACAGAATAACACTTGTTGGAGCTTCTCAAAATAACTTGAAAGGTTTTACAGTAGATTTTCCACTAAATACGCTAACTGTTGTAACAGGTGTTAGTGGAAGTGGGAAAACATCACTCGTAAAAGGTATTTTGTATCCTGCTTTATTGAGAGAAACTCAGCAATACAGTACACAACGAATTGGAGAAGTGAAAGAAGTAAAAGGAGACTTTAGTTCTATTACTACCACAGAACTTGTTGATCAGAATCCAATAGGTAAGTCTAGTAGGAGTAATCCTGTTACCTATGTGAAAGCATACGATCCAATTCGAGAGTTGTATAGTACGATGCCATTGTCTAAACAACGTGGTTTTAAAGCCAAGCATTTTTCGTTTAATGTGGATGGTGGAAGATGCGAAAACTGTCAAGGAGAGGGTGAAGAAATCGTTGAAATGCAGTTTATGGCTGATTTGCACCTGACCTGTGAAGATTGTAGTGGAAAGCGTTTTAAAGAAGAAGTATTGGAGGTTAAGTTCAAGCAAAAAAGCATTTATGATGTATTGAATTTAACCGTTGATGAAGCCATTGAATTCTTTCATGGTCAAAAGTCAATTATCAATAAACTATTACCATTACAAGAAGTAGGATTAGGCTATGTTAAACTTGGACAGAGTAGTAATAGCTTGAGTGGTGGAGAAGCTCAACGAATAAAACTAGCTACTTTTTTAGCAAAATCGCAATACAAAGAAAAAGTATTATTCATCTTCGATGAACCCACAACAGGTCTTCATTTTCATGATATTAAAAAGCTTCTGAAATCCTTTAATGCCTTAATTGACAGAGGGCATAGTATTGTCGTTATTGAACATAATCTAGATGTCGTTAAATGTGCCGATTGGGTGATAGATCTTGGGCCAGAGGGTGGAGACTTAGGTGGTCAACTCGTTTTTGAGGGAACACCTGAACAGATGATTCAACCCAAAATTTCAGAGAAGTCATCTACTGCTCAATATTTGAAGCAGAAAATGGACTAACTTAAAACAGTTGTTTTTGGTGCAGCATCTAAGATTTCTTTAGATACACCATCAGCATATTTAGCAAAGTTTTGATTAAATAATTTTGCTAAGTGGTTAGCTTTTGTGTCATAATCAGCCTTATTGTCCCAAGTATTCCTCGGATTTAATAACTCTCTAGGAACATTAGTACATTCAGTTGGTATATGAACTCCAAATATGGGATGTTTTTCGTATTCTACATGATCCAAGTCTCCATTTAAAGCTGCATCGAGCATTGCACGTGTATATTTTAGTTTCATTCGAGACCCTGTACCATAAGGACCGCCAGTCCAACCGGTATTAATCAACCAAACATTTGCATTGTTTTCCTTCATTCTAGTACCGAGCATGTCTGCATATTTACCTGGATGAAGCGGTATAAATGCTTCTCCGAAACATGCAGAGAAAGTAGCGACTGGTTCAGTAATTCCTTCTTCGGTCCCTGCAACTTTGGCTGTGTAACCGCTTATAAAGTGGTAACCCGCTTGTTCTGGAGTAAGTTTTGAGATGGGAGGGAGCACACCAAAGGCATCTGCGGTTAAGAAAAATATATTGTTAGGTTGTGGTCCAACAGAGGGTAATGCAATGTTGTCGATGTTTGTTATAGGGTAGGCACATCGGGTATTTTCCGTGACGCTTACGTCCTCATAATTTACTACATCTGAATTTGGGAAGAAACGAACATTTTCAACCAATGCACCTTTAGTTATTGCTTTCCAAATGGCTGGTTCATTTTCTTCAGATAAATTGATGGTTTTTGCATAGCAGCCTCCCTCAAAATTAAAAATACTATTCTTGCTCCAGCCATGTTCGTCATCACCAATTAATTTACGTTTAGGGTCAGCACTTAACGTGGTTTTTCCAGTTCCTGACAAGCCAAAGAATACAGCAGCATCACCGTTTTTACCAATGTTTGCTGAACAATGCATACTCAAGACATTATGGTCAACAGGTAATGTAAAGTTAAGAACGGTAAAGATGCCTTTTTTTATCTCCCCAGTATATCCTGAGCCACCAATGATGTATATTTTTTTAGAGAAATCGATGATAGAAAAGTTCTCTTGTCTTGTTCCGTCACGATCTGGAATAGCCAAAAAACTAGGGGTGGCAAGAATGACCCAATCTGGTTCAATGCTATCCAATTCATTATCTTCTGGTCTAATGAACATGTGATGAACAAATAGGTTTTGATAGGCTGTTTCAGTTACAACTCTTACAGATAACCTATATTTTGGGTCTGCACATGCATAGACATCTCTTACAAAAATTTCTTTTCCCTCGTAGTGTTGAATTACTCGTTCTAATAAAGCATCAAATTTATCTTTAGAAAAAGGCTGGTTGATGTCTCCCCACCATACTTGGTCGTTAGTTAATTCATCAGATACAGTGAATTTATCTTTAGGAGATCTACCAGTAAACTTCCCAGTATCTCCTGCAAGAGCACCTGTGCTTGTAATTTTTCCATCACCATTTGCAACGGAGTATTTTAAAAGTTCGTCAAGGTTTAAGTTTTTATTGGTTTCTGATGCCAGTTCAAAAACTCGATCTGTAATATAGTGTGACTTCATTGGTCTTTTCAACATTATTGTTGCTGACAAATGTAATTGGCTTGGGTATTGTTTTTTAAAATTGGTGAGTTTGTTCTATATAACTTGATTGATTTATAATAATTTTAGATTAGCTTATCTTAATTTTATTAATACCCAACCTAACTAGCTTATGACTTTTATCATATAGAAATATGACCAATATCATAAATGGGGGGGGTAGGACTTAGAAATAACTCCTTAACCTTGCCCCTTTAAACATTAAAACAGAATTATGAGAGTTAAAATTTTATTAGGAACATTAGTTGGTTTTTTAGGGTTGTTGAGTGCACAGAACCAAGTACTCACCAAGGTGAATTGGGGTGCATCGTGGGAAACTGGGAGCGGAGGAATATACTCAGGTGATGGAACTACGCCTGCATATGTTAGATGTTCTATCACTGACACAATAGACTTTGACGGGGGAACCCTCTTAATAGATGCAGTGGGCAATCGAGTAGGCATAGGTACAGATGCTCCTCTCTCGAGGTTGGAAGTAAAAAGTGCCACAGTAGCTTCCAATGATAATACTCTGATGATAAGCAATGCAACAGGAAATGTTGATGTTGGAGATGTAGTCGGAGGAATATCCTTCCATACGAATGATTTGAGTATTTGGGGAAGCGGTAAATGTGCTAGTATAGAGATAGAGGCAACTCATAATTACAATGGAAGTGGAAGACCAAGTTCGATGAATTTTTATACAAATTCTACCTATGGTCCTGACGGAGCTATAAAGAGAATGACAATTAATCAAGATGGAGCAGTATCTATTAATACTTCGAATGCTACGGCATATTTGAATGTTGGTACGATTTCAACTACTGGCACATACACGACCGCTGGTTGGCAGCATTCTTCAGACAGAAGGCTTAAAGATGATATTATTGGAATAGAAGACCCTTTGTCTATCATTCATAAGTTGAATGGGGTGTATTATTACTGGAAAGAAGATCGAGATGCAGGGAGGCAGATTGGATTTGTAGCCCAAGATGTACAGAAAGTGTTACCTGAAGTAGTAGGAGGCAAAGAAGGGGATATCGAAAAAGGAGAAACTTTGAGCATGGCTTATCAAAATATGGTGCCTCTACTTTTAGAAGCAATTAAAGAACTGGATCAAAAAAACAAATTGTTAGAGGAAAGAATCACAGAACTAGAGTCCAATAAAAATAAAGAAATAATGGGATCAAGATAGAAAAATCTGTTTTATACAAGCAGGTTACTTAGTTGTTTTTTTCGCATTGTAACCTGCTTTGATCAATATTTTGACCACTTGATCTGCTTTGTCACCTTGTATTATAAAGGTCTTTTGGTTGACAGATCCACCGACACCACATTGTTGTTTTACCTTTTTGCATAGTTGTTCAAGTGTCTGTGGATTTCCCTGATATCCTTCAACTACGGTTACTGTTTTGCCACCTCTTCCTTTTTTTTCTTTTCTTACAAACAGCTTCTGAGCATTGGTGGGAAGAGATGCTATATTCTCAGATTCTTCATTGTCATTTTCTTGAAGAACTTTGAAACCTTCTTCTTGTTTGTTTTGAATAAAAAAATTATTCAAATCAAGTTTTTGCATTTTCTTTTTAGCCATGGGGTACAATTATGATTAAACTTTTAGGGTATATATGAACTACTTTTCTGCCTTTTGATTGTATAGGTTCACCATCAATATGCCAAGTTTCACCTCCTTGTTCAATGGTTATTTTATTAGCTTGGTAATAAGTGATAAGCGGGCTTTTTTTTCGTTTATTTTTTAAGAATAAAATCAAATCAGGTATTTGATACCATTTTGGTTTTTTCATGATGGCAATTTCTAATAAACCATCTTGAATATCTGCCTTACTAGCAATTTCGAAGTTATTTCCCCACTGATTTCCATTGGCTATACTTAAGCTGAAAAATGGAAGTTTAATCTTTGTATCGGATAGCGTTAACGAAACATATTCTTCCTTTTTATGGTAAAATAATTTGACTATAGTTTTGACGTAGCCTAATATCCCACGATTACCAGCTTTATCAAACGTATCAGCTACTTCTGCCTCAAATCCAGTACCAGCAACATTAATAAAAAAATGATCAGAAACATCTGCTGTATCAATTTGAATTTTATGGCCAGTTAAAATGGTTTTAACATCCGTTGCTATGTTTTTAGTAAGCCCTAAAAAACGTGCTAGACCATCACCAGAGCCCTGAGGTATAATAGCTAATACTTTTTTTTCAATACA
>JAQWZS010000012.1 GCA_029253325.1 Bacteroidia bacterium | reverse complement strand
TTTATTGGCGAAAAAAATGGGAAAGAAACTGGGATCACGTAAAATATTGTAGTGAACGTTGCCGAAAAAATAAAAAACAGAAAAGTAATTCATTGGTTCAGGAATGATCAACGGACAACTGACCATGAAGTAATATCCAACCATCAAATCTGCAAATCAATTCGTTGTTTCTTCGTAATGGATGAAAAATACGACCAGATCCATCCGCTGGGTTTCCCATTAATTGATGATAAAAGGAAGTCTTTCTTGGATGAGTCAATTCAAGAATTAAAGAATAATCTGCTAAGGTTAGGAATAAAACTAACTGTCATCAAAGACATCAATAATATTCATGATTTAGAAATACTTGATGATGAAATTTTGACCTATCAAAAACTGCATGGTACTGAAGAATTAAAACTAGAACTCACCATTTTAACTGAATTTAAAGAACATATATCTTTTGATAATTTCACATTAACCGATGCTTCAGATTTGCCTTTTCAATTAGAAAAGACTCCAGAAGTTTTCACATCGTTTCGAAAGAAAATTGAGAAATATGGTTCATTTCAAAAACCAATCACTCTGCCAGAAATTCCCCTCGAATCCAAACCTTACCATACTAGAGGTGGTGAAAAATCAGCAATAAACCGCTTGAAATACTATTTCTACGAAAAACAATTCCTTTCTAAGTATAAAGAAACTAGAAATGGAATGTTGGGCACAGACTTTAGTAGTAGATTTAGCCCATGGCTTGCTAACGGAAATATTTCTGCACGTACCATCTACTACTTTATAAAGGATTACGAAAAACAATTTGGATCCAACTCATCTACATACTGGCTAATTTTTGAATTGCTTTGGAGAGACTTTTTTCAATTTCAACTTCGGAAGCATGGTTCACTCTTTTTTAAAAAAAGTGGTATAAATGGCAAAGCCATCACATATAGAAATAATAAGAATTTGTTTTGGACTTGGGCTAATGGAGGAACTGGAGACGACCTTGTCGATGCAAACATGACAGAACTTAAAATAACGGGTTGGATGAGTAATCGAGGAAGACAAAATGTAGCTAGTTATCTAATTCATGATTTAAACATCAACTGGCGATGGGGAGCTGCATGGATGGAAAGTCAACTAATTGATTACGATCCCGCTAGCAATTGGGGCAACTGGATGTACATTGCTGGTGTTGGAAATGACCCACGGCCTTTTAGGAAATTCAATACTCAAAGTCAGGCTGAACGATACGACCCATTAGAAAGTTACAGAAAGAAATGGCTAAAATAGTAGGTATAGATTTCGGAGCTCAGATGAGTGGCAACACTGTAATTGCATATATTATTGATGAAAAAATTGAATTCGATCAAGTTGCAAAAAAACAAAATACGGACTCATGGCTAAAAGCAACTATTAAAGAAATCAAACCCGAAATAGTATACATTGATGCTCCATTGAGTTTACCTAAAGCATACTATGGGAATGGTCAGAATTTCCATTACCGTTCAGCAGATATTGAAACACGAGCTATGTCGCCCATGTTTTTAGGTGGGTTAACCGCTCGAGCAATGAGTTTGAAAAGCCAATTTGAAGGCACTCATTTTTTTGAAGTCTACCCTGCTTATTTTCAATCCAAAATAATCCAAAGCAATCACTACAAAAAAGATATTGACAAATTCCTTTCTGATTTACTTAAAAAAATACCCCTACCATTAGCAAATACTCCAGATAATTGGCATCAAATGGATGCACTTATGGCTTTAACATCAGGTCTAAGGCATCAAAAAAATAAACACTTAAGCATTGGGGAAACTAACGAAGGGATAATCATAATATGAAAAAAATAGGCCTATTATTTCCGCACCAATTATATAAAGACTCCACACTAGTTGAAGAATGTGAAGAGGTTTACTTGATTGAAGACAATTTATATTTTAATCAATATAAATTCCATAAACAAAAATTAGTTCTTCATAGGGCCAGCATGAAGTACTATGCTAATTTTATATCTGATAAAACCTCCTTAAAATATATTCAATCCATAGACTCAATAAGTCTTGAATCGATTCTAGAAAAAAATCAAAGGAATCATATTCATTATTTTATTACAGATGATTATCTTTTAGAGAGAAGAATTAAACGGTATATCAAAAAATACGATGTCAAATCGACACAATATGAAAATCCTAATTTCATAAACACCCAAAAAGAGGTTGCTGAAATGCTCAAAGCTCAGAAGAAATATTTGATGGCAAGTTTTTATACCGAATCCAGAAAAAAGTATAACATCTTATTGGATGACGATAATAAACCCCTAGGTGGAAAATGGAGCTTTGATGCTGAAAACCGAAAAAAAGTACCAAAGGGAACTCCAATTCCAAAATATAAATATCCCAAAGAAAATAAATATGTAGCTGAGGCTAGAGTATATGTAGCCAGTAATTTTTCGAACAACTATGGTGAAACTGATGAATTTTATTACCCCATTACCCATCAAGATGCTGAAAAACATTTAAATCAGTTCATTCAAGAACGATTTATCATGTTTGGAGATTATGAAGATGCCATTGTCGAAGAAGAGCGGTGGTTGTGGCATTCTGTACTTACTCCTATGTTGAATGTAGGTCTTCTAAGTCCAAAACAAATTATTAATGAAGTCCTCAAAGCACATTCAATACAAAACATCCCACTAAACAGTCTGGAAGGGTTTATCCGTCAAATTTTGGGTTGGCGAGAATTTATCAGAGGCATATATACACTTGATGGGGTCAAACAGCGAACCACTAACCACTTCGGATATTCTCGAAAGATTCCTGAAAGTTTTTGGACTGGAAATACAGGAATAGTTCCTATCGATCAAACCATTAAAAAACTATTAAAAACAGGTTATTCTCACCACATTGAACGATTGATGGTAATTGGAAACTTTATGATGCTTTGCGAGTTTGACCCAGACGAAGTCTATCGTTGGTTTATGGAAATGTATGTAGATGCCTACGATTGGGTAATGGTTCCCAATGTATATGGCATGACCCAATATGCGGATGGAGGGTTGATGACCACCAAACCCTATTGTAGTGGGAGTAATTATATTCTAAAAATGAGTGATTACAAAAAAGGGGAATGGTGTAAAATATGGAACGCTCTTTATTGGCGATTTATCCATGTAAACAGTGAAGAATTTGCCAAAAATAGACGCATGAGCATGATGGTAAACTTGGCTCGAAAAATGGAAGGTCCAAAGATGGATGAACAACTAGAAACAGCGGAAGCATACTTGTCTTCATTGGAATAAGTTATGTCAATTAGTATCAGCTCACAACTTTAAATACCAAGTTTTATATATATTTGGTTTCTTAAATCAATTAATTTATAAACTAAAATGAAAATTAAAACTATTTTTACAATCGTAGCGGTACTCGCATTTTTACAACTTTTACCACTTCCTCTCAGCTTATTCAACGCTGATTTCAAAGCTATGTTACTTGCCGATGTTTTTGGAGATACACCCTCCGCAGATGCCGTAAAGTTTTTTGAAAACTTTGCAATGGTAGTCGGTCTTATTATTACAGGATTAATCTTCTTACTTATTGGATCTAGATCGTTTGATGACGAAGCAACTTTAAGAAGATTATCATTCTTGTACAGTGTTGTATGGGGATTTTGTGCTTTACCAGATTTAATCTCATTTATCACAAATGATGGTTTGGCGGCTCCTTTACCCGTAATTATTATGGGACTAGTTTCTTATGGGCTTCTCTTATATGGGTCTAAGAAAGGAACAGTATAAAATAGAATTTATTCAATTGAAAAAGCCCACATACATGTGGGCTTTTTTTAATCAATTTTTTCGCCGTGTTGACTTTGATCCAACCCTCTATCTTCTTGATCTTCTCTAACTCGCATACTCAAAAGTTTATCTACGATAAAATAGAGTACATAACTACCTCCAAAACAATAAACGGATGTAATAGCCAGGGCTAACAAGTGATAAAACAAAGTCGTTGTCTCACCATAAATCAGCCCAACTTCTGACGCAAAAACTGCGGTAAGTAACATCCCGACAATACCTCCTACACCGTGACTTGGGAAAACATCTAAAGTATCATCAATACCTGTTCTATTTTTGAAATTGATTGCCCAGTTTGAGATAATAGATGCTATGAATCCAATAAACATTGATTGACCAATATTTACAAAACCTGCCGCCGGTGTAATCGCTACTAATCCGACAACTGCACCAATACAAGCCCCTAAAGCAGACATTTTTCGACCAAGCATTCGTTCATAAAAAACCCAGGTTATCATTGCCGTAGCAGATGCAATGTTGGTATTTGCAAAAGCAATTACTGCATCAGCATTGGCTCCTAAAGCTGATCCTGCATTAAATCCAAACCAACCAAACCATAATAAACCCGTTCCTAAAATAACATAAGGTACATTAATAGAATGCTCAATAAGAACCTTTCTCTTGCCTAAAAAAACTGCACCCGCTAATGCTGCAAATCCTGCAGACATATGAACAACTGTACCTCCTGCAAAATCTAATACCCCCCAGTTTCTAAATAAACCATCTGGGTGCCAAGTCATATGTGCTAAAGGACTGTAAATGAAAATGCTAAAGAGAACCATAAAAAAAATGTAGCTCCTAAACCTCACTCGACCAGCAAAACTGCCCGTAATCAAAGCTGGAGTTATAATGGCAAACTTGAGTTGGAAAAGAGCAAAAAGTAAAAAAGGTATTGTAGGAGCAAAATCAGGATTGGGATTAGAACCCACATCCTTAAAAGCAAAATAGGTCATTGGGTTACCTATAATACCGCCTATACTCTCTCCAAAGGACAAACTAAAACCGACTACAACCCATAATACACTAATTACACCCAAAGCAATGAAGCTCTGCAACATGGTAGAAATTACATTTTTCTTGTTGATCATGCCCCCATAAAAGAAGGATAAGCCTGGCGTCATAAGCAAAACAAAAGCACTTGATACCAACATCCAAGCTGTATCACCTGAATCGATTGCAGATGATAACTCTTCGTAATTGTTTGCCACAAAAGTGCAAATCAAGACTAAAATTGATAAAACAATAAAATTTAATTTTTTTCCCATTTATAAGGGTAAAAAAAAAGAATTTGGCTTAATTAAAAAAGAGAAAAATAATTTTTATAGCTAAAAGAGGCAAAAGAGGTTAAAATCTATTTTTTTATGTTTAAATGCTTTTTCAATTCTCTTTAATGCTTCTTGGAGATATTATTCATGATGCCTAAGACTTTTCATGTATTTTTTACAAAAGAACCTCATGTTTAGCCATCAATATTTTTTTTAGTTGGAGTTTACTTTTTACTTGTCGTGTAATACAATACTGCAAAATACCACAAATATTGCCATATTAATATAAGTAGTTGCACCGCCAGCTAATCCTAGATAAATATGGTAAGCAATGGTAGCAGCCCAAATTAATGAACCTATTGCCCATATTGATCCAAACATCTTTATTGTCGACCCCTACAACTCAAAGGTTTTTCATAAAACGAGTGCTAGAAAAACAAATGTTGATTCCATAAATTAGCCAAGAGCCATTAAACTGGGAGTTATCTCCATTTCTGCCATCTCAAGAAACATCTCAGTAACAAATAATTGCCCCAGTGCATTGATTAAAAAATAGCAGCTTGAATCTTAAAAATTATTTTGAGTTGCATGATAATTTAATTTTTGGTTGGTTTGAAGGCCGCTTTAAACAAGCAATTAACCAAATAAAAAACCAATGTTACTCCTTCTCTAAAGCCTCAATACGTTTTAGCAATTTCTCAATTAAAGCTTGTTGTTCTTGTACCGCTTTTACTAAAGGTACTACAAAACTTGCGTAACGAATTCCATATAAGTCCTTATTATTATCAGGTTTGTC
>JAQWZS010000216.1 GCA_029253325.1 Bacteroidia bacterium | reverse complement strand
AAACTTACTCAAAATTCACATTTGATTATCCTTATCCCGTAGCATACTCAATAAATGGGAAAAGTATAGGGATGGAGTACCCAATGATCTGTTTTAACGGAGGACGTACAGACAAAAAGGGTAAATTCAGTGACAATGTAAAATATCGAACTATTCTTGTGATTATACATGAGGTTGGACATAACTATTTTCCTATGATTATCAATTCTGATGAGCGTCAGTGGACTTGGATGGATGAGGGGATAAATACATTTTTACAATATCAGACAGAACGTGCTTGGACTGATGAAACGGGTAAACTATTCCCGAGTAGACGAGGTCCAGCTAAGTTAATAGTTCCATATATGAAAGGGGACAAACGTTATATCTCACCTATAATGACTAATTCTGAAAGTATTTTTCAGTTTGGGAATAATGCCTATGGGAAGCCTTGTACTGCACTAAATATATTACGTGAGACGGTAATGGGTCCTGAACTATTTGATTATGCTTTTAAAATCTATGCTAACCGATGGAAATTTAAACATCCTAGTCCCGCTGATTTTTTTAGGACAATGGAAGATGCAAGTTCTGTTGACTTAGATTGGTTTTGGAGAGGGTGGTTTTATACTACTGATCACTGCGATGTTGCAATTACTGACGTGGAACAATTAAAAGTTGATATTCAAAAACCTGAGGATGGCGATTCTCCAAAAACAATTGCTAAAAAAGTTAAGAAGCTATCTAAAGTGAATAAAGTTAATCCAATGCTTCAAGCAATAAAATCTGCGGAAAATCCAACAAAAGCATTTGATAGAATAAAAGCGAATTTGACAGATGTTCGAAAAGAAATTCTAGACAAGGAGGTATATTTATGTCAAGTTGATTTAAAAATGATAGGAGGGCTTGTAATGCCTGTAATTTTAAAATTAGAATACGAGGATGGATCCTATGATGAAGTAAGGATTCCTGCAGAGATATGGAGAATGCAAAACGAACTTTTGGAGAAAACAGTCAGTAAAGTATTGGTAACCAATAAGTCTGTTAGAAAAGTAGTTCTTGACCCTAATCTAGAGACTGCTGACACCGATATATCGAATAATGTTTGGTCTAAATAAGACCTAATTCATGGTGACTTTTGCTAGACGGTAGGATTTTCTACTTGTTGCGAAAATTACAAATGCATCTTCCGATACTTGCTCGCAACTTTTTGGTCTAATTCTTAAATTTTCACGTTTATGATTACTGACTAAATTTTCGTGTTTAACCTCTCCCTTTCTATTAATACTAGAAACTTTTAGATGGTTTTGTTTGCATTCATATGAGTTGTAGATAAAATGGATATTATCCTTATAAACGACAGTAAAGAAACTAGAATAAAACCCGCCGTCATTTGTTGTATGCTGGATTTTTGGAATTTTTCTAGCCCATTTGATATCACCATTCGGACTTATACTAATAGCATAAATATCATCATAGTGGTAGTGTGTAGTGGTGGTAGTGTAGCCATTTGTGTTTGTTGTGGTAGTTGTGTAGATATGGATGTATTCTCCAACTAACAAAGCACCTCCATTTTCTTTCACAATGAAGTCCCTAAAGTTTACATGTGTAAGACCAACTTCTTTTCCTTTTCTTGATTTTTTGACGGTCTTTGATTTTGCACGATCAGACATACCTTGAACTATAAATTCTAAATCAAAAGGTTTCAAATTTTGATTCTTTATTTTAAAATTTTTGGCATCGAGGTTCATGTAAAATACGCCATCAGATCGATATCCTTCATTACTATAAAATCCGCCACAAATCAAGTCTCCATTTTCATCAATATTAAGTTTTAATTCACGAATAAATTTATCTTTTAATTCTAGTTTATGTTTGGCAACAATTCCACTACTGTCTATTATAATAATGTAGTTTTCAAAATTTCGTTCTCGTCGATTTCTTTCTTTTCTACTTGTGTATACAGTAGTCAGAATGTAAACGATGCCTGAGTTGCTGACATTAACCGATTGAATTTTAGAAAGCCCTTTTTCGAATGGAAGCGATATGCGAGTTTTCCATTCCTCATCAAAAGAATTATCAAAAACTTTTATGGTCATTACTTCTTTAGATTCCAAATCTCCAGGATGTCCGATGACGTAAGTGATTTTTTTGTGGTCTTGGCTTTTAGCACTTTTATATTCACCGTATGAATTATTTCTACCTTTAATTAGCTTGATATTATATATGCCTTTTTCCTCTCCTTCAATCGTGAGTTCTTGTGTGTTAATTTTTTGTGCTTTAAGCGAAATATCAATTTTAGATCTTCTAAGGTTTAATCTAAAAAGGTTTTCATCAAGTGCCATAATATTCTGAGATGAATGAATTCCTAAGTCATAGTTTTCAGTAAGCTCTATCTGTTTAGATAAGCTCAAGTCTTCATATCGTTCTAAGAATGTCTTTTTATTGAATGCCTTAAAAGATCTATTGATAGCAAACAATTCTTCTTGATTCCCGATGTTCATCACATCGGTGATCAACATTTTTTTAGCTTTTATATTATCACCCCAGACAATATTCATTTTATCAACTTGAGCTATAGCAAGAGAACAACTAAAAATGAATATAACTGTTGGGATTATGTGTTTCATCATACAAATAAAATAGAAAAATTAAAACCCAAAACTATCTTTGAATCATGAAAAAATGGATTGCTGCATTTCGGTTAAAAACCCTTCCACTTGCGTTAGGAGCAATTATTCTTGGAAGTTGGGTGAATGATTTCAGCTTTGATTTTGAGATATTTTTGTTTGCTGGTATAACGGCAATTCTCCTGCAAATCTTGTCCAATTTAGCTAATGATTATGGCGATTTTGTAAAAGGCACAGATAGACACCGAAAAGACAGACAATTAGCAGGAGGAAATATTAGCCCAAGATCTATGCTCATTGCTATAGTTGTATTTGCAATAGGAGCTTTGTGTAGTGGTATTTATTTACTCAATATATCGTTTGGAGATGACTGGAACTTATGGATGAAATTTTTTCTTTTGGGAATATTTAGCATTGCTGCTGCCATTTTATATACGATGGGCAAAAAGGCCTATGGGTATATGGGTTTGGGTGATGTTTTTGTTTTTATATTCTTTGGTTTAGTTGGAGTTTTAGGAACGTCATACCTATTCAAACAGGAACTATTGATTACTACGTGGCTAGTTGCCATTGGGTATGGCTGCCTTTGTGTAGGTGTTCTGAATGTCAATAATATTCGAGATTTAGACAAGGATGTTCTTACTAACAAGATAACGATTGCGTCAAAATTAGGCTTGCCTGGTTCTATAATTTATCAAACCCTTCTAATAATTGCTGCTTTTCTGACCTTCTCATTCTACCATTTAATTACGGGCTATTATAGTTTATCACCGTTGCTTATTTTAATTATTGGATTCATTCATATTCGTAAGTTAAAAGAAGCACAAAGTGAGTTGGATTATAATAATCAATTGAAGTTTCTTTCGTTAGGTAGTCTGGGGGTTGTTTTAGTTTTTATAATCCGATTATTCTTTTAGCGTATGTATTCTTACTCATTAGAAAAACACGAATTAAAATTTAAGGTCCCCGCCAAGACTTCTCGGAATGTATTTACGACACGGGGGATATTTCTAATTATGTTGAGGAATACTCAAACAGGTCAAGAAGGGATAGGAGAAGCCTCTCCGCTATCCTTGCTAAGTGTGGATGACGTGCCAGACTATCAAGCTGTTTTAGAAAAAAAACTCCAAGAATTTTGTGAAGTAGGTTCACTAGACTTATTATCATTGGACTCCTATCCAAGCATTCGATTTGGAATAGAAACCGCTATATTAAATATGTCAGCAGATTCTGAGGGAGTCATTTTTAATTCAGATTTTACCGCTAGAAAAAAATCAATTTCCATTAATGGTCTTGTATGGATGAATGATTCGGCAAAAATGTACGATGAGGCAATTCAGAAAATTCAAGCCGGATTTGACGTAATTAAAATTAAGGTAGGAGCATTAGATTTTGATGAAGAGTGTCGTCTTTTAGAAAGCATTCGAAAGCAATTTTCTGCATTTAAAATCACCTTAAGAGTTGATGCCAATGGAGCTTTTACCCCAGATGATGCATTAGAGAAATTGAACGAATTAAAAAGATTTGATCTTCATAGCATAGAGCAACCTATTGCCTCTGGACAATGGGATTGGATGCAAAAAATTTGTGCAGAAAGCCCGATAGACATTGCATTAGACGAAGAACTTATTGGATTAAATGTTTACGAAGAGGCCAATAAGATGATCAAACACATTCATCCCAAGTATCTTATTTTAAAGCCT
>JAQWZS010000181.1 GCA_029253325.1 Bacteroidia bacterium | reverse complement strand
CTTTGTTTTCACTCAACAAAGACATTTTTTCTGTGATTAGTGGTTTAACTAGTATTGCCATCTTAACTCAATGTCTCTTTTAATTTATTAATTGAACCTTCAACCAAAATGATATTGTTTGCATGAAGAATACTATATGTATTTACATCGCTTACATTCATCACTTGAGCATTAGGTATATTTCTTGAAGATAGATATACATTACTATCATAGTCTGGAGTAAGTAGAAGTGTCTTCTTGTCTGCCATCTTAAGGTTGTTTAGTACATCTAAATAATTCTTAGTTTTAGGAGAATCCAATGCAATAGTATCAATGACTGTAATCTCTTTACCTTTTGCTTTGTGAGATAATGCAGAAAGACGAGCTACCTGCTTTAACTTTTTATTTAACTTAAAGCTATAATCTCTTGGTCTCGGTCCGTGCATACGACCTCCTCCAACAAAAACACCAGATTTTATAGAACCAGCTCTTGCAGTACCCGTCCCTTTTTGCTTCTTAATTTTACGGGTTGAGCCTTTTACTGCACCTTTCTCTGTAGATGAATGAGTCCCTTGTCGCTGACTAGCTAAATATTGTTTTACATCTAGATAAATTGCGTGGTCATTAGGTTCGACACCAAAAATCTCCTTAGGAAGATTTACTTGCTTACCCGTATCATCACCAGATGTATTTAAAACCTTTACTTTCATTTTTATTTTTCAATAATTACGTATGAACCTTTATGACCTGGAAGTGCTCCACTGATAACCAATAGATTTTTTTCAGTATCAACCTTCAAAACTCTTAAGTTTTGCATTTTAACTCTTTCATTACCCATTTGACCCGCCATTCTAGTTCCTTTAAAAACTCGCGAAGGCGTAGAACCAGCTCCTAACGAACCTGGTGCTCTTAGTCTATTGTGCTGACCATGAGTAGATTCACCTACACCACTAAAACCATGTCTTTTCACAACACCTTGAAAACCTTTTCCTTTAGATGTTCCAACTACATCAACAAATTCTCCTTCTTCGAATACCTCAACACCAAAAGAATCACCTAAGTTTTGCTCACCACCGAAATCTCTAACTTCGACAACAACTCTCTTTGGAGTTGTTTTAGCTTTTGCAAAATGTCCCTTCTCTGGATTATTTGAGCTCTTATCTTTCTTCTCTACAGAAGAAATTTGAACAGCATTATATCCTTCTTTATCTCCAGTCTTAACTTGAGTAATGAAGTTTGGCTCGCAAGCCACTACTGTACAAGCCTCTTTTTTACCCGCTTCAGTAAAAAGCGAAGTCATTCCTACTTTTCTTCCTATAAAACTTAACATGCTTCTTATACTTTAATTTCTACATCCACACCACTTGGTAATTCGAGCTTCATTAATGCATCTACTGTTTTTGCACTTGAGCTGTAAATATCCATTAACCTCTTGTAAGAACATAATTTAAATTGCTCTCTTGCTTTTTTGTTCACGTGAGGAGATTTCAATACTGTAAATATTTTCTTCTGAGTAGGAAGTGGAATTGGACCACTAACAATTGCTCCAGTAGCCTTTACAGACTTAACAATCTTCTCCGCTGATTTATCGATCAAATTATGATCGTAAGACTTAAGCTTGATTCTAATTTTTTGATTAATCATTTTATTTATGCTTTTACAGTTGTTCCAGTTGCTTTTGCTATGATTTCTGTAGACATGTTAGCTGGAACGATATCATAATTGTTAAATTCCATAGTTGACGTAGCACGTCCAGAAGTAATTGTTCTAAGATCAGTAACATATCCAAACATCATTGATAAAGGAACAAGAGCTTTTACTACTTGTGCTCCACCTTTCTCAGACATTCCTTGCATTTGACCTCTTCTTCTGTTCAAATCACCAATTACATCACCCATATTTTCTTCTGGTGTAATCACCTCTAATTTCATGATTGGCTCAAGGATTACAGGATTAGCTTTTTTGGAAGCTTCTCTAAATGCAAATTTAGCCGCAGTCTCGAATGATAATGAGTCAGAGTCTACTGGGTGGAATGAACCATCAAATAACCTAACTTTTAAGTTTTGAACTTCATATCCAGCTAGTGCACCATTTTTCATTGCATCTTTGAATCCTTTTTCTACTGCAGGGATAAATTCACGTGGAATAGCACCACCAACTATCTGGTTGATAAACTCTAATCCTTCTTTACCCTCTTCACCAGGTCCAATTTCAACTTGAATATCAGCAAACTTACCACGTCCACCTGATTGCTTTTTATATGTCTCACGATGTGTGACTGTATTTGAAATAGTCTCTTTATAAGCAACCTGAGGTTGACCTTGGTTAGCTTCTACGTTAAATTCTCTTTTGAGTCTATCGATGATAATTTCCAAGTGAAGCTCACCCATTCCTGAGATTACTGTCTGACCAGTTTCATCATCTGACTTAACAACAAATGTTGGATCTTCTTCGGCAAGTTTACCAAGTGCCATACCAAGTTTATCAACGTCTGCTTGTGTTTTGGGTTCAATAGCAACACCAATTACTGGATCAGGGAAGTCCATAGATTCAAGAACGATAGGTGCGTTTTCCGCACACAATGTATCTCCTGTTCTGATGTCTTTGAAACCAATTAAAGCTGCAATATCTCCAGCTTGTAACTGAGGAATCTGGTTCTGCTTGTTGGCATGCATCTGAAAGATTCGAGAAATTCGTTCTTTTTTCATAGTTCTTGTGTTGTAGACATAGGAACCAGAATCTAAAACTCCGGAATAAGCTCTAGTGAAACACAACCTACCTACAAATGGGTCTGTAGCTATTTTAAAAGCTAATGATGCAAAAGGCTCATCAACAGAAGGTTTACGAGAAGTTGGCTCATCCGTTTTAGGATTAGTACCCTCAATTGCTTCTTGATCCAATGGTGACGGTAAAATTTCCATAACCATGTCAAGCATTGCTTGAACTCCTTTATTTTTGAAGGCCGAACCACACATCATTGGAACTACTTTACCTGAAATTGTAGCTTCTCTTAATGCATCAAGGATT
>JAQWZS010000162.1 GCA_029253325.1 Bacteroidia bacterium | reverse complement strand
AACAATATCATTTTGGTTGAAGGTTCAATTAATAAATTAAAAGAGACATTGAGTTAAGATGGCAATACTAGTTAAACCACTAATCACAGAAAAAATGTCTTTGTTGAGTGAAAACAAAGGGCAATATGGTTTCAGAGTAGCATTAACAGCTACTAAACCTGAAATAAAAGCAGAGATAGAAAAAATGTATTCAGTTGAAGTTGCTAAAATCAGAACTTTAGTTGTTGCAGGTAAAAGAAAAACACGTTTTACAAAATCGGGTGTTTCAAACGGAAAGACTAATAACTATAAAAAAGCTATTGTAAGTCTTAAAGATGGTCAAAGCATTGATTTTTACGAAAATATATAAGCTGAGAAATGGGAATTAAGAGAATAAATCCAGTAACACCTGGTCAGCGTTTTAAACTAGCTGTCACTTTTGAAGCATTGACTGCAAGTAAGCCGGAAAAGAGCCTATTAGCTCCTTTGAAAAAGTCTGGTGGTAGAAATGATACAGGTAAGATGACCATGAGAAATCGTGGTGGAGGACATAAGCGTCGATATCGTATTATAGATTTTAAAAGAAATCGTTATGAAAGTGCAGAGGTTCTTAGTATTGAGTATGATCCAAATAGAACTGCTTTTATATCATTAGTACAATATGCTGATGGTGAAAAGCGATATATTGTTGCTCCTAAAGGAATTAAAGTTGGTCAGAAAATTACTTCTGGTCCAGGATCTACTCCCGATTTAGGAAATGCACTTCCTCTTTTAGAAATCCCATTGGGTACAACTATTCATAATATTGAAATGAAACCAGGCAGAGGTGCCGAAATATGCAGAAGTGCAGGTACAAGTGCACAGTTGGTTGCTAGAGATGGTAAATATGCTGTTATTAAATTACCATCAGGTGAAAGCAGAATGATATTAACTACTTGTCTTGCTACAATTGGTGAAGTATCAAACGGAGATCATCAATTAGAAATATCTGGAAAAGCAGGAAGAAGTCGTTGGTTGGGAAGAAGACCTCGTACTCGTCCAGCAGCAATGAACCCTGTAGATCACCCACAAGGTGGAGGTGAAGGCCGCTCTAAAGGTGGTCAAGCTAGAACTCGTAAGGGTACTATGTCTAAAGGTTTAAAAACAAGAAGCAAAAAGAAAAAATCTTCTAGATTAATTTTAGAAAGAAAACGTAAATAAACTATGGCGAGATCATTAAAAAAAGGACCGTTTGTTCACTACAAATTACAACGTAAAGTGGACGTTATGAATGAGGGAACCAAGAAGTCAGTTATAAAAACTTGGAGTAGATCTTCATTGATTACACCAGACTTTATAGGTCATACATTTGCTGTTCATAATGGAAATAAATTTATTCCAGTATATGTCACAGAAAATATGGTAGGGCATAAACTTGGAGAATTCTCCCCGACAAGAACATTCAAAGGTCATCAAGCTAAGAAATAATCATGGAAGCAGTAGCTAAATTAAATAACTGTCCGATGTCTCCACGTAAAATGAGACTCGTGGTTGATCAAATTAGAGGTCAACGAGTAGAGGATGCTTTAAATACATTAAAGTATAGTCAAAAAAGAGTCTATGCTGAAAAAGTTGAAAAATTATTAAAGTCTGCAATTGCAAATTGGCAAGAGGTTAATGATGTGAGAGTAGATGAAGAAACTGGCTTGATCGTAAAAGAAGTATTCGTTGATCCAGGAAGAATGTTAAAAAGGATTCAACCTGCACCTCAAGGAAGAGCTCATAGAATAAGAAAGAGATCAAACCATATTACCCTTAAAGTGGATACTATGGATACAGATGTACAAACCGAAGAATCAAATTCAGAAGAACAATAAATGGGACAAAAAGTAAATCCAATAGGTCTTAGATTAGGAATCGTTCGTGGTTGGGAAAGCAACTGGTACGGTGGTAAAGAATTTGGCGAGAAATTAGCTGAAGACAACAAAATACGTAAATATTTAAAAGCTCGTATGCCTAGAGCAGGTATTTCGAAGATACTTATCGAACGAATGCTCAAGCGTATCATTATTACTGTTCATACATCAAGACCAGGTATTGTTATCGGTAAAGGTGGTTCTGAAGTAGATAAGCTGAAAGAGGAAATAAAGAAATTAACTAAAAAAGATGTTCAAATAAACATTTTTGAGGTTAAACGACCAGAGCTTGATGCAATGCTTGTAGGTCAATCTATTGCTCAACAAATAGAAGGTCGTGTTAATTTCAAACGTGCTATTAAAATGGCTATCGGATCAACCATGAGAATGGGTGCTCAAGGAATCAAGATTATGGTTTCGGGTCGTTTGAATGGTGCTGAAATGGCAAGAACACAACAATTTAAAGAAGGTAGAATTCCTTTGCATACATTTAGAGCAGATGTTGATTATGCTCTTACAGAAGCACTTACTGTTTACGGTAAAATTGGTGTTAAAGTATGGATATTTAAGGAAGAAGTTTTTGGAAAAAGAGATCTATCCATCAACATGGGTATGGGAGAACCAAAACAACAACGTGATAAGAGAGGTGGTCACGATAGAAGAAGAATTAAAAAATAATAAGGCAAGATCATGTTATCTCCAAAGAGAATAAAGTATAGAAAACGCCAGAAAGGCAGAGTAAAAGGTTTAGCAGGTAGAGGTCATCGTGTAGAGTTCGGCGATTTCGGTTTAAAATCATTAGAGCCTCACTGGATTACTTCTAGACAAATAGAAGCGGCAAGGATAGCCCTAAACCGATATATGAAAAGAGAAGGTAAAGTGTGGATTCGAATATTCCCTGACAAGCCTGTAACTAAAAAACCTGCAGAAGTTAGAATGGGTAAGGGTAAAGGTTCTCCAGAATACTGGGTAGCCGTTATCAAGCCAGGTACTATCATATTTGAGGTTGATGGTGTTAGTGAGGAGATAGCCAAAGAAGCAATGAGACTAGCTGCTCAAAAACTTCCTGTGACAACAAAATTTGTAGTAAGACCAGATTATAGTGCTTAAGAAATATGCAGTACCAAGATATTAAAAATTTGACTGAAAAAGAGCTTCATTACAACTTGAAAGATGAACGAGCTCAACTTCAGAAAATGAAATTTAGTCATGCAGTATCTCCAATAGAAAATCCGCATAAAATTAGAATTGCGAGAAAAACTATTGCGAAATATCTAACAGAGATTAACAGACGTAGAAACGAAAAATAGGACCTTAAAATGGAAAGAAATTTTAGAAAAGAAATTATTGGGGTTGTTAGAAGCAACAAGATGGAAAAAACCATTACGGTCTCTGTCGAACGAAAAATGAAGCACCCTAAATATAAAAAGTTCGTTAAGTCTACAGCTAAGTTCAAGGCTCATGATGAAAAGAATGAGTGCAATGAAAATGATATTGTTCGTATAATGGAAACAAGACCTCTTAGTAAAGATAAGCGTTGGAGATTGGTAGAAATAATAGAAAGAGCGAAATAAGATGATACAACAAGAATCAAGATTAAAAGTAGCTGATAACAGCGGAGCCAAAGAGGTTCTTTGTATCCGTGTGTTGGGTGGAACAAAAAGAAGATATGCCTCTGTTGGAGATAAAATAATTGTAACGGTTAAAGATGCAATGCCTGCAGGTAATATTAAAAAAGGTACAGTTTCTCGAGCTGTCGTTGTTAGAACAAAGAAAGAATTTAGAAGACCAGATGGATCATATATCCGTTTTGATGATAATTCTTGTGTTCTTTTAACTGCTACTGATGAGCCAAGGGCTACTCGTATTTTTGGACCTGTAGCAAGAGAGTTAAGAGATCGTAAGTTTATGAAAATTGTATCATTAGCACCAGAAGTACTGTAATTATGAGAAGGAAATACAACAAAATACCTAAACTACATATTCGTAAAGGCGACACAGTAAAAGTATTGTCGGGTAACGATAAAAATAAGACTGGAGAAGTTAAGTTAGTAAATCTTAAAGAAGGTACTGCTATCGTTGATGGTATTAATATGGTTACAAAGCACAGAAAACCAGATGCAGATAATCCAAATGGTTCAATTGTCAAACTTGAATCTCCTATTCGTGTGAGTAAACTCCAACTTATGGTAAATGGCGAAGCAACTCGTATAGGTAGAAAGTTAAATGAAAATGGAAAATTGCAAAGATTTTCTAAGAAAACAGGGGATTTTATAAATAATTAGTATGAAACCAAGATTAAGAGAAAAATTCGAGACTGAATTGGTTGCTAAGTTAAAAGAAAAGCACAATTACAGTAATGTAATGCAGATACCTAGGTTAACTAAAATTTGTTTAAATCAAGGTGTTGGTGCTGGAGTTGCGGACAAGAAACTAGTAGATACAGCTGTAGAAGAAATGTCTACTATTGCTGGTCAAAAGGCAGTTCCAACTTATTCAAAGAAAGCAATCTCTAACTTTAAGCTTAGAGAGGATATGCCCATCGGATGTCGTGTGACACTTCGTGGTGATAAAATGTATGAATTTTTAGATCGCTTTATTGCTGTGTCTCTACCTCGTGTTAGAGATTTTAATGGAATAAGTGATAAAGGGTTTGATGGAAGAGGTAACTACTCAATGGGTGTTACTGAACAAATAATCTTTCCCGAGATAGATATTGATAAAGTATCTCGCATTAATGGTATGGATATCACCTTTGTAACAACTGCAAATACAGATGTTGAATGCCATAGTTTATTAACAGAATTAGGATTACCATTTATAAAGAAATAAGAAAAAGATGGCAAAAGAATCAATGAAAGCAAGACAGCGAAAAAGAGAGCATGCGGTTAAAACCTATGCTTCTAAAAGAGCTGCTCTTAAAGAGGCCGGAGATTACGAAGGGCTTCAGAAGCTACCAAGAAATGCTTCACCTACCCGTTTAAGAAATAGATGTTCTGCAACAGGTAGACCAAGAGGATACATGAGAGATTTTGGAATTTCAAGAAATGTGTTCAGGGAAATGGCGTCTAAAGGTTTAATACCTGGTATAACAAAAGCAAGCTGGTAATAATATGAGTAAAATTACAGATCCAATAGCAGATTTTCTTACTAGAGTGAGAAATGGAATTAAGGCAAATCACCGTATTGTTGATGTGCCAGCTTCTAATATCAAAAAAGCAATAACTCAAGTACTATTTGATAAAGGTTACATTCTCAATTATAAATTTGACGATGCAGCTGGGCCACAGGGTACAATCAAAATAGCTTTGAAATATCATCCCACTACAAAATTGTCAGCCATTCGCGAACTTAAAAGAGTAAGTAAGCCTGGATTAAGACAATATAAAAGTGCTGATGAGTTACCTCGTGTATTAAATGGTCTTGGTATTGCAATTGTCTCTACATCGAATGGTGTGATGACAGACAAAGAAGCTAGAACACAGCATGTTGGTGGAGAGGTTTTATGTTACGTATCTTAATAAAGTATAAGAAAGATGTCACGAATAGGAAATAATCCAATAGCAATACCTTCCGGAGTGGAAGTTAAAGTAGATAATAACATCGTCACTGTAAAGGGACCAAAGGGAGAACTTACTCAGACGATAAATCTTGTTGATGTTAAAGTTGAAGAAAATCAAATAGTTTTATCTAGAAATGGTGAAAGCAAAGAAGAGAAATCTAAACATGGACTTTACAGATCATTGATTAACAATTGTGTTGAGGGAGTAAGTAAAGGTTTCAAAACAGAACAAGAGCTTGTTGGTGTAGGTTATAGAGCTACCGTTACAGGTCAACTACTTGAACTTAATCTAGGTTTTTCGCACACTATCTTTATGCAAATTCCTTCAGAAGTTAAGGTGTCAACAGAAGCCGTCAAGGGACAACCACCTTTGGTAACTTTTGAAAGTATTGATAAACAGTTGTTAGGTCAAGTATCGGCGAAACTTAGAAGTTTACGTCCACCAGAGCCGTATAAGGGTAAAGGAATCAAGTTCAAAGGAGAACAATTAAGAAGAAAAGCAGGTAAGACTGCAGCTAAATAATAGTTTATTTTATTATGATTAAAAGTAAAGCGACAAGAAGAGCTAAAATCAAAGCCAGAATAAGAAGTAAGATTCAGGGTACTGCAGAAATGCCTAGGCTATGTGTTTTTAGAAGCAACAAGGCTATATATGTTCAACTTATCGATGATACCAAAGGAGCCACAATACTCTCAAGTTCTTCGGCAGGTATGGATAAAGGTACTAAGTCTGAAATTGCTCGAGAAGTAGGAAAAGTAATTGCGGAAAAGGCAACAGCAAATGGTATCGAAAGTGTAAAATTTGATAGAAACGGATACTTATATCACGGAAGAATCAAGAATTTAGCAGAAGGAGCTAGAGAGGGAGGTTTAAAATTCTAATAATATGGCAACACAAACATTAAAACAAGTAAGAACAACAGATCTCGAATTAAAAGAGACTGTGGTAAATATTAATCGAGTAGCTAAAGTTACTAAAGGTGGTAGAACATTTAGCTTCAACGCAATTGTTGTTGTTGGAGATGGTAA
>JAQWZS010000149.1 GCA_029253325.1 Bacteroidia bacterium | reverse complement strand
GCTTCTTTATTGTCAGGATTTTTATCCGGATGATACTTTATGGCTTTCTTTCGATAAGCTTTTTTAATTTCTTCCGCAGTGGAGCTTTTTGATACTCCGAGTATATCGTAATAATCTCTCTTTGCCATCTTATTCTCCTACTACAACTTTTGCAAATCGGATAACCTTATCATTTAGCATGTACCCTTTTTCAATTTCATCAACCACTTTGCCCTTTAGTTTTTTGTTTGGGGCAGGAATTTTAGTAATTGCCTCGTGTATTTCTGGGTCAAATTCGGTTTCGATAGATTTAAAATGTTTTAATCCTTTGTTTTCTACGACACTTTTGAACTTGTTGTATATTAGATTTATACCTGTTTGAATAGCCTCGACATCATCAGAAGAATCCATATTCTGCATTGCTCTGTCAAAATCATCAAGAACAGGAAGCAAGTCTGTTAAGATATCTTGTCCAGCAGTTTTAAAGAGCTCCAATCGTTCTTTAGAAGTTCTTTTGCGATAGTTGTCAAATTCGGAGTATAACCTAAGGTACTTATCATTCAATTCATTGATTTGATCTTCAGGAGAGGTTTCTTTGGGTTCCTCAGACTGATTTTCCTCAGTTTGATTTAAATCCTCTTTTTTAATTTCCTCTTCTTCTTGTACTTTTTTTCCTTCGGGCATTTTGGTAAAGTTCTAAATGTATTCATGTAATTGCAAAAGTATTGCCAATGAATTTTGTGTCATTATGACACAAAATATGCTGACATAAAAAATGGTGCTAATAGGATTTAGCTTGTATTTAATGCTCTAAAGGCGAGTTATCTTGGCACCAATTGCGTTTAATCGATGTTCAATATCTTGATACCCTCTATCAATTTGTTCTATGTTGTGAATTGTACTTGTGCCTTCAGCAGACATGGCCGCGATTAGTAAGGATACACCTGCTCTAATATCGGGAGAGGCCATAGTTGCGGCTTTTAGGGGTACTCTTCGGTCTAGTCCCATAACCGTAGCTCGGTGAGGGTCGCACAAAATAATCTGTGCTCCCATATCTATCAAATTGTCAACGAAAAATAATCTGCTTTCAAACATTTTTTGATGAATAAGTACATTTCCTTTTGCTTGTGTACACATGACAAGGATTACACTCAATAAGTCAGGTGACAAACCAGGCCAAGTAGCGTCTGCAATCGTCATCATACTTCCATCAATGAAACTATCAATTTCATAATGCTTATTTTCTGGGATGATGATGTTGTCGTCTTTGATTTCAAATTGTACGCCAAGCTTTCGATATACATTTGGGATGATTCCTAACTGATCTACTCTACAATTTTCAATGGTAATTTCCGATTGAGTTAATGCAGCTAATGAAATGAAAGAGCCTATTTCAATCATATCGGGTAGAATGGTGTGCTCACAACCATGAAGTTCTTTAACTCCCTCAATAGTTAGAAGGTTACTTCCAATACCTGAGATTTTACCTCCCATTGAATTTATCATTCTAGATAATTGTTGAAGGTAAGGTTCGCAAGCAGCATTATAGATAGTCGTGGTTCCCTCTGCCATGGAAGCTGCCATAAGTATATTGGCTGTACCCGTTACCGAGGCTTCCTCGAGAAGCATATAGCTTCCTTTTAGGTTTTTAGCTTCAACCTTATAAAATCCTGTATCCTTGTTATATATGAATTCTGCACCTAGATTTTCAAATCCAATAAAGTGAGTATCCAATCGTCGTCTGCCGATTTTATCTCCCCCTGGACTAGGAATGTAGCCGATGCCAAAACGAGCTAAAAGAGGTCCAATAATCATAATCGATCCCCGAATGGCAGCTCCTTTGGTTCTGAATTCTTCAGTATGGAAATAATCCAGGTTGATTTCGTCCGACTGAAAGGTGTATTCTCCTTTACCTAGTTTTTCTACTTTAACACCCAAACCTTTTAAGAGTTCAATCATTCTAAGAATATCTCGAATCTCTGGGATGTTTTTCAGCGTAATTTTTAATGGTGATAGGAGTACGGCTGCAAGAATTTGTAAAGCTTCATTTTTTGCTCCTTGGGGAGTAAGTGTACCTTTTAATTTATGGCCACCCTCAATTTTGAATGTTCCCATTTATTTTTTCTTAAACTTCGAATTGTAATTTTTCTTTTTCTTATGTCCACGATTCTGATGGTGAGGACGCTTAGTTCGAGTTTCTATATGAATAGCCAAGGTGTCGGGATTGACTTGTAAACTTCCATTGGATAAATCTGCAAGGTGTTGTACAATCTGGTGAGGGGTTAGTACCTCATCATTCCAATTTTTAGATGAGTTGACCATAAACGATGCGATGTAGTTAACATACATAGTTTTCAATTCACCATCATCCATTTTTCCTGCACCAACAATCATTTCCAATAAGTTACGACCATAATATCGATACTTACTTAACATGCCCTTATAGGCTATTAGCTCAGGATTAGTGGAGCGGATGTTTGGGGTTGGAGTTGGATAATCGTTGTCAATATCCAATTCATAGTTTGCAATTTCATGCATGTGATCCCAAACCGTCTGTTGGTAGTTGGTTTGAGATTTAATTTCGGGGTTTAGATTGACCATCACTTGAAAGACAGTATGAGCAAGAACGTTTCGCTTATCTCTATCTTTTTCTAGTTTCAGATGTTCAATCATTTCTTGAACACCTCTACCGTATTCGGTTAATTTTATGTGTTCTTGTTGTGTATTATACTGGAAATCCATATTGGAAACACAAATATAGGTTCTTGATTGAATTTATGGTTTTGTTGTTTTTTTATTCTTATTATAAAATTAAGCTTACGTTCAATCTGGGAATTATAAATGCATTATTTCACATATAAAACTAAACTGTATTAATATCATTTGAATGTTATTTTTATGTTAATTAAATAAAAAAGTGTTTAATTTACAGTCACTTTTAAGTTAAAAATCTTAAGCGAATGAAAAAATTAGTATTAAAAATTACGGGTTTACTCTGTACGGTGTTCTTAATAACATCAACAGCGTTTGCTCAATCAAGAACAATAACTGGGACAGTTATTGATTCAGAATCACAGCCAGTAATTGGTGCTGTGGTTAACGAAATTGGCACCTCAAATGGAACAGTAACTGGTTCAGATGGATCCTTTAGCATTACATCTTCAGCTTCTAATGTTAAGTTGAAAATTAGTTATGTAGGATTTACAACTCAAACCATTAATGTTGGGAGTCAAACCAATTTGAGTGTTAAAATGTCTAGCGATGAATCCTTATCTGAAGTCGTCGTTACTGCAGCTGGTGTTAAACGATCTTCTCGAAGTGTTGGTTATGCATTAAGTTCAGTGTCTGCAAAAGAGATTACTGAGGGTGGTGACCGATCAGTTCTTAATGGAATGCAAGGAAAGGTTGCCGGTGTTACGATTAACTCAGCATCATCAAATCCTGGAGCATCTTCTCGTATTGTTATACGTGGTGTTCAGTCAATTTCTCAAGGTAATCAGCCTTTAATTGTGATTGACGGTGTGCCGATGACAAACAGCTCTGTTAACAGTACTAGCTTAAATGGAGGTTTTGATTTCGGTAACGGTTTAAATGCTGTTAATCCAGATGATATTGAGAACATTCAAATTCTTAAAGGTTCATCTGCATCTGCATTGTATGGATCAAGAGCAGCAAATGGTGTAGTATTAATAACTACCAAAAAAGGCTCAACGTCTAGTAAAGGTAAAAAAGCAATTGGTGTAGATGTTGGATTTGATGCAACATACAGTACACCTCTTCGTTTACCAAACGTTCAAAATACATATGGCCAAGGATGGAGTGGTAATCACTGGCTAGATGAGAATGGTTCTTGGGGTCCTATTATGGATGGCAAGAAGAGAGTTTTCGGTCAGGAAGTTGATAATTCTCAATTACTTGCACCATATTCCCCATTAGAAGATAACGTAAGAGATTTCTTTGAACTCGGAACTAATTACAGAACTCATGTTGGTGTGAACGGTGGAGGAGAGAACAATAGTTTCTATGCTTCTTACTCAAATGTATCTCAAGATGGTATTATTCCAACAGATGCAGACCAATACACTAGAAATACAGTTGCATTTAGAGGAAGCCAAAACTTTGGTAAATTAACGGTTGATGGTTCTATTAACCTCGCAATGACGAACAGCCAGTTTGTTCCTTCTGGACAACAAGAAAATTCGGTATATAGAAATATTCTTGATATTCCTAGAAACATGAGTGTAATTGATATGGCTAATTATAAAGACAAGTTTTATAATATCAATGATTACTTTACTCCGTATGGTGTAACGAATCCATACTGGGCATTGAACGAAAATAAAAATGATTTCTCTTCTAATAAATTCTTTGGAGGTTTAACAGCCAAGATGGACATTATGGGAGACCTTAAAGGTGTATACTCTTTTGGTTACGATATAGAGAATCATGATATCAGTAGATTTGAAGCAATTGCAAAACCTGTTGGTCCAAATGAGGATGTTAAAAATGATGGTTTTGTTTCTGAACAAACTATTGGAAACCAACAGTTTAATCATGATTTTAAATTATTGTGGAATAAAGATGTAAACAAGCTAATCAACATTGATTTGATTGGAGGACTTAATTTAAATGAGAGAAGCTCTACAAGTTTATTCTCGTCTGTTTCAGCACTAGATATTGCTGGATTCTATAACTTATCAAATAGCCCAAGTACTCCATCTGTTGATCGTAACGACAACATGAGAAGACTAGTTGGTCTTTATGGTGTGGCTTCTGCCTCTTACAAAGATTATTTATATCTTAACTTGAGTGCAAGAAACGATTGGTCATCCACTTTACCACAAGAAAATAATTCATTCTTTTACCCTGCGGCTAACTTAAGTTTCGTATTTACGGATGTAGTTTCAGGTCTTCCTTCTTGGATGGGAATGGGTAAATTTAGAGTTGGTTATGGTTCATCTGGAAACGATGCACCGATTTATGTAATTAATTCTATTTACACTCAAGCAAGTCACTCTATGCCATTCAGAAATTTTGCTTATCCTTTAGCTACTGGTACAAATGCCTTTACTGCGGGTAACCGAATTAAGAACCCTGATTTACAGCCAGAGCTTACTAAGGAGTTAGAAATTGGAACTGATCTTTTATTTTATGATAACAGAGTAAGCTTAGAGTTTACCTATTATAATCGTGTAACTGAGGGTCAAATATTACAAGTACCTGTTTCGCCAGGTAGTGGAAGTAGCAACTTCTATGCAAATGCAGCAACAGTGGAGAACAAAGGTATTGAGTTAGCTCTTACTTATAAAGTTCTTAGAAACGAAAATGGTTTCAATTGGGCCATATCGGGTAATATGACTCGAAACAAAAATGAGGTGCTCGATTTAGATGACGCTTTAGATAGGGTTTCATTAGGAGGATTATCTACCACAGCTTATTACGCAATGCAAGGAATGCCAATTGGTGTTTTTGAAGGAAATACATATAAGTATTCTCCAGACGGTAATGTAGTAGTTGATGAGAGCGGAGTTCCAGTTGTAGGTGACGAGAAAGAGATTTATGGTAACTCACAACGAGATTACATTATAGGTCTTAAAAACTCATTTAGTTACAAGCAATTTAGCTTAGGTATCTTATTAGATATTCGAAAAGGTGGGTTGATGTATTCAAATACAAAAAGTATGTTAAGTTGGACTGGTCATGCCATTACAACAACTTATAATGATAGAAAACCATTTATCGTACCTAATTCTGTAATTGAAGATGGTGTAGATGAAAATGGAGATCCAGTTTATGTTGAAAATACTACTCCAGTAGCCCCAGGTGTTATGCATGAGTATCATACTGCTGATGCACGTGATAGACAATTTGTATTTGATAAATCATATACCAAATTGAGAGAGGTTAATCTTACCTATAGACTGCCAAGTTCTATGTTAGAAAGCATGCCTTTTGCAGGTGCTTCAGTTAGTATAATTGGACGAAACCTATTGTTATGGACACCAGTAGAAAATCAGTTTATCGACCCAGAGGTAACTACTTTTGGTAATGGTAATCAAGCTGAATTTGGTGAGTTTGTAGCAAATCCTACAGCTCGTTCATTTGGTTTCTCACTTAAGTTTAACTTTTAATAAATAGAAAAATGAAAAAAATAAGTAATTATATATTAATAGGGGTTTTCGCATTGACTTTGTTCGGTTGTGAGAAATACTTGGACGTGAATACGGATCCAAATAACCCTCAAGATGTGACAGCGGATTTCATTCTTCCAGCTGCACAGACATCTGTTGCGATCACCATGGGTAACTCCTATTTTAACTTAGGTGGTTTTTGGTCTCAATATTATACGCAAAGCCCTACGGCTAGTCAGTATAAAAAAATGGAAGCATACAATTTGACCACAGACTTTTTTGATAGAGAATGGTCAGAAGCCTATGCTGGTGGTTTGAATGATTTAGAAATAATCCGTTCAAAATCAACTGTATCTGGAGATCATGCTTATTACTTAATAGCAACCTTGTTACAAGCATATACGTATCAAATGCTTGCAGATTTGTATGATGATATCCCATTTTTTGATGCACTTAAAGGTGTGTCAGATGGTACTTTAAATCCAAAATTCGATAACGGTGCCGATATCTATCCAGTTCTTTTAGAACGAATAAATGAAGCAATGACTCGTTATCAAGATGCGGATGAAATAGGAATGGAGCCAGGCGACAGAGATTTAATCTTCGGTGGAGATTTAGATCAGTGGTTGAGTTTTGGTAATACGTTGAAGCTTAAAATGTACATGAGAATGTCCTATACTTCAATGGCTAACCCTACTGCTGTTCAAGATTTATTAACTGCGGGTAATTTTATTACGGCTAATGCTGCAATCACTCAATTTGGAGATGAGTCTGGTAAGAGAAATCCTTTTTATGATGTTCAATATGATTTCCTTTCTGGAGTTAATCAACGAGCATCAAAAACATTGTTTGGTTATTTAGAAGATAATGAAGATCCACGTTTAGCTGCGATTTATAATGAGTCATCGGCTGGTGGTCAAAAAGGTCATCCTCAAGGAGACTATGATAATCTGGATGTTAAAGGAACAGACTTATCTGAGCCAAATATTTCAGCAACAACACCAGTATTTTTAATGACGCTAACAGAGCGAGATTTTCTAATAGCAGAAGCAGAAGTAAGATACAATGCTGGTGCAGGTGCTCAGGTAGCTTATGAATCAGGTATTGCTAATTCATTATTGCTTCATGGTATCGCTGGTGCAGATTCTATTTATCAAGCTGGAGGTGCATATGAGTATGCAGCTACGGGTGATGTAGAATCAGACATAGGTCAGATAATGATGCAGAAGTGGGTAGCTATGGCCAATGTAAATAACCTTGAAGGGTTCTTTGAAATGAATAGAACACACTATCCTCCGCTAAGTGCTGCTCCAAAAGGAACGGAAGGTGCGGTAGGAGAACTGACTACCTCATTTGCATCGATATTGCCAGAAGGTAAAACTCCAAAAAGATTATTCTTACCAGATGTAGAAATTCAGAGAAATAGCTCTGGGGTAACTCAAGTTTCAAATATTTATACCAAAGTTTGGTGGGATAAAAAGTAAAATTAATAACTATTAAAAAAATCATGAAAAAAATAAAAATAATAACACTAGCATTGGTTGCTTTGATCTTCTCATCTTGTGAGAAAGAAACAACGACTGGTGGCTTATCGCAGGTGACTAACTATCCTATCATTACAGTGGATGGGGCAAATCCGATATTTATTCCAAAGGGTACTGCATTTGTAGAACCAGGGGTAACGGCAACCGAGGATGGAGCTGAAATAGATGTTGTAACTTCAGGAAGTGGTGCTTATCGCGGTGGTGCTGCGGTCAATGAAGAAATGCCAGACCGTTATGATGTAGTTTATACTGCAACCAATAAAGATGGATATGATGGTACAGCCGGGAGGACAGTATATGTAATAGAGACCGGAGATATGGTTGATAACATTGCTGGTCTGTACAAATCAGCAATTGTTAGAAATGATGAACCTAAATTTAGCGATTTAGGTTACGTAATTGTGTACAAAAATGATGATGGGACATACGGAATGTCATGTGCTATAGGTAGCTATTATGAAAATGGTATAGGTTACGGAGCAACATTTAATGCTCCTGCTACAATCGAAGCCAATGATATTGCTTCGAATGATTTCACATTTGCACCTACGAGCGTAACGTATGCTGGCTGGCCTTGGGCTGTTAACATTACTGATATGGTAGTTGATGCCGGAGCAAAGACGATCACTATGACATCTGTATGGGATGCCGGTTTCACTTTTGAGGTTACTTTAACACAAGTAGAAATTTAATTATTAAAGAAGAAATATCATGAAATTAAATAAAATCACATTAATATTAACTTTTGGTCTTGCCCTAGCTGCATGCCAAGAGGAATACGAAACAGAATTAATACCTGGGAGCAGTCTTTCGGGTGAATGGTATACTCAAACTATGGTTGATGGAAGCGTAGCTCTTGGTTACGAAAAAATCACAACCTATAATACTGCAGCAGCAGATGGTTCTGAGATTTGGATAGATGACCTAGAGCATATTTGGCCGGTTAAGGCTAAAATACCCGCATCTCCAGGGTCTAACTCATTTGCTGGAATGGGAGACAATATCATGGCTCCAATATATAGCTATGATACAGCTGATATAGCAGAACCTTACGATTCTATCACTGAAACATTTGAAGGTTATCACACCATGGATGTGTTAGAAGGTAAGATTATTGCTGACGCAGGTCATTCTAAGACAGGTGTTGTCACAGATAGCATCTATATTAAGGCAGTATTTAGTGATGATCCAGGCACTGAATATGAAATGGTTGGTCATCGTAGAACAGGTTTTGTAGAGGACGATTACTAATCTATTTTAGATTATAAAATTCACATAAAAGTGGGCCAATTTTGGCCCACTTTTTTTTGATTCTCATGTTTTTTTTGTCATTCTTTTAATACACTTCAGATTATCATGTGGATACAATGGGTATTACTACAGGTAAAATCCTACTAAAAATTGTCATATTGCAGAAGTTTAACTAAATTAAAAATTATTAAAAGATGAAAAAAACAATTTTATTATTAGTCGCAGTAGCATTTGGATTTACATCATTTGCTCAAAAGCCTTCAGAGGGTAGTTTACTTACTGAAGCAAATTTTAGTCTTAATGAGTGGAATAATGAGTTCTCACTACCAGCTCTAAGATTCAGATATTTTCTTGCAGATGATTTGGCTTTAAGAGTGGATTTAGCTCCTAGAGGCCAAAGTGCAGAAAACAATTTTAGTGATGGTACAAACACTGGAACGCAAGAAACTTCTACATCAAGTTTTACTATGAGAGTTGGAGCAGAGAAACATTGGGGTGGAAATGATAAATTTTCTCCATTTGCTTCTGCTGCATTGCAGTTTGGTTCTAATTCTAGTACTGAAACTTGGACTGATTACGATGGAAGTGGATACAGTAGTGGCTTCAATGCTGAAGTTGAAAATGGAGGTTCTACTCTTGGCCTTGCATTAGGACTTGGAGCAGATTATTGGATTACTGAGTCTTTTTACATGGGTACTGAGTTTGGATGGGGATGGCTTTCAAATAAAGTAGATGAAGGAACCACTACTATTAACGGTACAAAATCAACTACTCCAGAGAGTTCAACTTCAGGATATGCAGACTTTATGTTTAATACAGGATTTAGAGTAGGTTTCATATTGAAATAATTTAAGCACTACTATAATAATTTGAGAGGGCAACTATATGTTGCCCTTTTTTTGTTTTAGTTCAGTACTTAATACACACGTTTTTGGGTTCTGTGAAGAATCGGAGTGCTTCCCAGCCACCTTCTCTACCAACACCACTGTTTTTCATTCCACCGAATGGAGTTCTTAAATCACGTTGCAACCAGCAGTTTACCCAGATAATTCCACTTTTAATGTGTTCAGAACAACGATGAGCCTTACTTAAGTCCGATGTCCAAATGGTAGCAGCTAGACCATAGTCATTGCTATTAGCCATTGCAATGG
>JAQWZS010000157.1 GCA_029253325.1 Bacteroidia bacterium | reverse complement strand
TGGCACAATTTTAGACTACATTTAATAAAAATATTAGAATGATAAATTCTCTTGTAAACGGAATACAGAAATTATTTGGCAACAAGGCTGATAAAGATGTCAAAGGTTTAGAACCTTTTGTTGGTAAAATAAATACAGAATTTACTAAGCTTGAGGGCTTAACCAATGATGAACTTAGAGGAAAAACGACTTCTTTTAAAAACCAAGTAAACGACTATTTGTCAGAAATTGATAAAAAAATAGCTGACTTAAAGTCTGAGATAAAAAATACTACTGTTCATGAAATTGATAAAAGAGAGGATGCCTACGATCAAATTGATAGTTTGGAAGAAGAAAGAGATAAAAAACTAGAAGAAATTCTTAACCAAATTCTTCCAGAAGCCTTTGCAGTAGTCAAAGAAACAGCTAGAAGATTCACAGAAAATGATAAAATTATAGCAAGTGCAACTGAATATGACCGAGATTTAGCTGCAACAAAGCCACACATAAATATAAAAAACGATGAGGTAGTTTATGATACCACCTGGGATGCTGCAGGGCAAGAAGTATCGTGGAATATGATACACTACGATGTACAACTCATAGGAGGCGTTGTACTTCATCAAGGAAAAATTGCTGAGATGCAAACTGGTGAAGGTAAAACATTAGTATCTACACTCCCAGCCTATCTTAATGCACTTGGACAACGAGGGGTTCACATTGTTACAGTTAACGACTACCTAGCTAGAAGAGATGCCGAGTGGAATGCACCAATATTTCAATTCCATGGTCTTAAAGTTGATTGCTTAGACTACTATAGACCTCACTCTTCTGAGAGAAAAGAAGCTTATTCAGCTGATATAACTTATGGAACAAATAATGAATTTGGTTTCGATTACTTAAGAGACAACATGGCTCACAGTCCTGATGAACAAGTTCAGCAGAAACATCATTTTGCAATGATTGATGAGGTAGATTCAGTACTTATTGACGATGCAAGGACACCTCTAATCATCAGTGGCCCAACACCTAAGGGTGATATTCATGAGTTTAATGAGTTAAAACCAAAAATTCAAAAAGTAGTTGATGCTCAAAAACGATACTTAAACACAGCCTTATCTGATGCAAAAAAATTGATAAAAGAGGGTAAAACTAATGAAAAAGAGGGTGGTCTTCTACTCTACAGAAATTATCGAGGTTTTCCAAAAAACAAACCTTTGATAAAGTTTTTAGGCGAACAAGGTATCAAGGCTATTATGACCAAGGCCGAAAACTATTACCTCCAAGATCAACAAAAAGAAATGCATATTGTTGATGAAGAATTATATTTTACGATTGATGAAAAAAATAATCAAGTAGAATTAACTGACAAAGGGATTGATTTAATTTCAGAAAATAGTGGAGACAAAGATTTCTTTATTCTTCCAGATGTTGGATCTTCAATTGCTGAATTAGAAAAATCATCACTTTCAAATAAAGAAAAGCAACAGAAAAAAGATGAACTCATGAGGGATTTCTCAGTAAAATCTGAACGTGTTCATAGTATTAATCAACTCTTGAAAGCTTATGCAATGTTCGAAAAAGATGTTGAATATATCATCCAAGATAGTAAGGTTAAAATAGTCGACGAACAAACTGGACGTGTGATGGATGGTCGAAGATACTCAGATGGTCTACATCAAGCAATTGAGGCTAAAGAAAATGTCAAAGTTGAAGCAGCTACACAAACTTTTGCAACAATAACTCTTCAGAACTTTTTTAGAATGTATCATAAATTAAGTGGTATGACTGGAACAGCTGAAACTGAAGCGGGTGAACTTTGGGAGATATATAAATTAGATGTAGTAGTTATTCCAACAAACAGACCTATTGCTCGTGATGATCGAGAGGATTTAGTCTATAAAACTGTTAGAGAAAAATTTAATGCCGTAGCTGAGGAAATTGTCTCCCTTCAAAAAGAAGGTAGGCCTATTCTTGTAGGTACTACCTCTGTTGAAATATCCGAACTGTTGAGTAGGATGTTGAACATGCGGAAAATAAAACACAATGTGCTTAATGCCAAACAACATCAGAGAGAGGCTGATATTGTAGCAGAAGCTGGACAACCAGGATCTGTAACTCTAGCTACAAATATGGCTGGTCGTGGTACCGACATCAAATTAGGTAAAGGAGTAAAAGAAGCAGGTGGATTAGCAATAATTGGCACAGAAAGACATGATAGCAGACGTGTTGATAGACAGTTACGAGGTAGAGCAGGAAGACAGGGAGATCCAGGTTCCTCTCAATTCTTTGTATCACTAGAAGATAATTTAATGCGTCTATTTGGTTCTGATAGAGTTTCTAAAGTCATGGATCGTTTTGGATATGAAGAAGGTGAAGTTATTCAACACTCAATGATTTCTAAGACAATAGAACGTTCACAAAAAAAGGTTGAACAAAACAATTTTGGTATTCGTAAGAGATTGCTTGAATATGATGATGTAATGAATAAACAACGAGTGGTCATCTATACTCGACGAAAAAATGCCTTGTATGGTGATAGGTTATCTTTAGACATCAATAATGCATTATATGATTGGGTTGAAGAAAATGTAAATGAGTTTAAAGATATAAATGATTATCATGGTTTTAAATCAGAAACACTTAGACATCTTGCTTTTGATCCACAGGTAGATGAGGCAGATTTCAATGAGACTAAACCCAATATTCTTACTCAAAAAATATTTGATCAATTATTGAACGCTTATGATCGAAAGAATCAGTCTATAAAAGAACGAGCTCTTGTTGTATTTAACAAGATAAATAATGAAAGAGGTGAGGAAGTTAAAAATATACTAGTTCCATTCTCTGATGGGAAAAAATCACTAAATGTTTCAATAAACCTTAAGAAAGCCATTGAAACTAATGGAGATGAAATAATTAATGCATTTGAAAGATATATTGCATTAGCAAGCATTGATGAAAATTGGAAGGATCATCTTCGTGAATTAGATGACCTTAAACAATCTGCTAATAATGCCTCCATTGAACAAAAAGATCCACTTCTTATCTATAAGTTAGAATCATTTAATCTTTTTCAGAGTATGATAAGTAGTTTAAATGCAGAAATTACTTCCATATTATTCAAGGGGGATATTGCCACACAAGATTCAGGAGACGTAAAAGAGGCAAAAGAAATAAAACGATCAGATAATCGTTCTCTAAAGACTAGTAGAGCATCAGAGGCAATTGTTAATCAAAATACAGGTCAAGATATCCAAGACAAGCCAAAAGAAACCCCGGTACCATTAAGGGCAGAACAAAAAGTTGGCAGAAATGATAATTGTCCATGCGGAAGTGGTAAAAAATACAAAAAATGCCATGGTAAAAATAGTTAAGTATTTAGGTTCTATAGTTTTATGCTTGTTTATAAATTCATCTTATGGACAAGTTACTATTTTAAATAATCAAAAGATAGATGAACAAGTGATCATTAAAAATGCCTCTGTTGACACAACAAAAATATCAGGCTACAGAATCCAACTTGCTTTTAATACAGATCGATCGTATGTAGAAAATATCAAAACAAAATATGCAAACTATTACCCTAAAAATGAACAAACATATACTATATATCAACAACCCTATTGGAAATTAAGAGTAGGAAATTTCTACAGAGAAATAGATGCTTTAGCAACACTAAAGCAAATAAGAGAGTTTTTCCCTAATGCCTTTATTGTACCAGATAATATCAAACGTCCTTTAATTGAAAAAATCAATAAGGATTAATTATAGCTTTATTTTATAGTTTTGTCTCATATCACCTATACCTATTAATTTAATGAGTAACACCATAATAATTAATTCAAAATCAGAAATTGGAGCTGGGACAAGCGGAGCCAGTTTAGGAGTAGATGCTCTTAAATTCACTGCTATTAATCAAAATAATCATTTTTTTTCGAAACGCCCTTCAATTGATATTATTAATGAAAATCACTTAATTATAAATCATAATTCATCAGAATATGACAGCTCCAAACGACTACAATCAATGTCAAGACTATATGATGATTTTTGTTTGAAATTAGAAGATGTATACAAAACAGGCGATTTCCCCATAGTCCTTGCTGGAGACCATTCATCAGCTGGAGGTACCATTGCAGGAATAAAAAATGCTTATCCTCACAAAAGATTAGGGGTTATTTGGGTTGATGCTCATGCAGACTTACATTCACCTTATACATCTCCTACGGGCAATATTCATGGTATGCCGCTGGCGGTATCACTTGGAATTGATAATTTTGAATGTAAAAGAAATGAAATTTCAGATGAAACAGTTGAATCATGGAATGCTCTTAAAAATAATGCTAGTATATATCCAAAAATTTTAACTGATGATGTTGTGATTATTGGATTAAGAGATACTGAAACAGAAGAAGATTATATTATCAATAATCGTAATATTAAAACAATTAAGGTAGAACAAGTAAGAATGGACGGTGCAATTAAATCAGCAAATGATGCACTTAATCATTTAGAAAACTGCGATATAGTATATGTGTCATTTGACGTAGATAGTATGGATTGTAAATCAATATCGCATGGGACAGGAACTCCTGTAGAAAATGGATTTTCTGAAAAAGAGACAACCGAATTATTAACAGAACTATGTAAGAGTCCTAAATTATGTTGTTTTGAGATAACAGAAATAAATCCTCTACTTGATGAAAAGACTAATATTATGACAGAGACCGGACTTAGAATATTAGAAAAAGTAACGCATACCATTGAATCAAAATTTCAAGACTCACTATGAAAATTGAAACTATTCTATCTCCTCTACTTTTTAAACATATTGATTCAATTGAGAAAAAAATAGTCGTTGTAATCGATATACTTCGTGCTACATCAACAATTACTACAATAATTGATCATGGTGCCAAAGCATTAATAGCTGTTGTTGATGAAGCAAATGCATTAAAATATAAGAACGAGGATTATTTAATCGGCGGAGAGAGAAATGGTGAGACTATTTCTGGTTTTGATTTTGGTAATTCCCCTTTTCACTATAAAAAAAATCTAGTAAAAGATAAAACCATTGTCCTAACAACGACCAATGGAACAAAATGTATTGAAATATCTTCAAATGCAAGCGATGTTGTTATTGGTTCATTTTTGAACCTATCAGCTGTAGCCAATTATTTAAAAAATAAAGATAAAGATATTGTGTTGTTTTGTGCTGGTTGGAAAGATAAGGTAAATCTAGAAGACAGCCTTTTCGCTGGTGCATTGGCACAGAAACTAACAAATGCAGAGTTAGATGACTCAACATTACTTTGTTTAGATGCTTTTGAAATGAGTGGTAAAAATTTAATTAAGACACTTCAAAAGTCAAATCACTTTCAAAGATTAGAAAGAAAAGGAGTCATCAGGGATATTGAATACTGCTGTGAGCTAGACACTATCAATATTGTGCCCATCCTTAAAGATGGCTTAATAGTGAAAAGTTAAAACTAACAAGGAATTTTATCTACTCTTCTCTGGTGTCTTCCACCTTCAAATTCTTCATTGATATATGTGTCAATTATTTGAATGGCCTCTGAAACGTCAAGAAATCGTGCAGGTATACATATAATATTAGCATTATTGTGTTGTTTAATTAATGCTGCCACATCTTTATTCCAAGCTAATCCAGCTCGTATTCCTTG
>JAQWZS010000133.1 GCA_029253325.1 Bacteroidia bacterium | reverse complement strand
AAAAAAAAGCTCTCCAATTGGAGAGCTTTTTTTTGTTGGGAATAAATCCTTAGTTGTTCAAGATAATTTTCTTGGTAACAATTGTTCCGTTAAGGTTCATTTTAACGTAGTACATTCCGTTGGCATTTCCTTGAAGGTTCACTGAGAAGCTTCCGTTACTTACTTTACCGTTTGCTATTGTAGCTACCTGCTGACCCATTGTGTTGAAGATCGCTATGGATACTTCTTCATTTTCTGGTAGATTAACACTGATGTTAACTGGTCCATTAGTTGGGTTTGGAGATACATTTATCATATCTGCCAATGCTAGGTCATTGATTCCATTTACTACTACTTCGTAATTGTAATTTACATCAAAGTATAAAGTAAACTCTCTTGATCTGTTTCCTGAGTTGTCCTCTGTTCTTAATACTACAGAGTATAATCCAGCTTCTTGTAAGTTCAAGTCATTGAACACCAAGATACCGTAGAAATAGTAGCGTCTCTGCAAGGTGATGCAGAATGAGTTACTGCAGGATACTGTGCATACAAAAAGAATGTAATTGAAAATAAAATTAGAGTTAAAAAGCCTTTTAGAAAGTAATAATGTTTTTTCATAGGTTATATAAAATTTAAATAGTTAGTAAAATATTAGACGTCCATTTTTAAAAAGGTTGCATTTTTTTTCATTGTTGCACTTTTTGCACATCTATAACTTAATTAGCCTACAAGGATAAGCTACTAAAAACTGGCATATCGCCAGAAAATATGATGTAAATCATAAATTGATATGATATTGCCTCAACTCGTGAAAAATTACACGAATAAGACACAACAAAATACTAAAGAAGGGGGCTGAAGCTTTATCTAAAGCTCATCTTGATTGAAAAAGTAATCATCGGTCGATGGATATTCGGACCAAATTTCTTCGATGGTCTCAAATGGTTCTCCGTCGTCTTCAAGTTCTTGTAAGTTTTCTACTACTTCTAAGGGTGCTCCTGTTCTAATGGCAAAGTCTATCAACTCATCTTTCGTTGCTGGCCAAGGGGCGTCGTCTAGGTATGATGCAAGTTCTAATGTCCAATACATGGGCTATAATATTATAGGTTCGTACTAATGGTGCGAAAATAACTTTTTTTCAGAATTCTCAATGACTGAAAATATTGATTTTTAATTGTCTGTATATCAACTATTTAACTCATATAAGAGGATGCCAGCAGCTACCGAAACATTGAGTGAATCCATGTTTTCTTTCATTTTTATTCGCCAAACATGGTCCATGAGTGCCAATCGCTCTCGCGATAACCCTTTATCTTCATTACCCATCCAGAGTGCCCATGAGTTCATTTCTTGGATACTCGAACGGTCCATGGTTTGGTCTGTTTTTTCGGATGCCGCTATTTGAGGTATACCCCAGCTTTTTAAATAAGTCAGTGTATTAGCTAAACTACTAACTCGAGCCACAGGCAGTTTCAACAAGGCACCAGCAGAGGATTTAATCGCTCCTTCACCTATTTCGGCATTGGCCTTTACTCCAACGATTAATAAATCTACCCCAAAGGCTAGGCATGATCGAGAAATTGCTCCAATATTTCGAATGTCTTGAATACCATCAGCTACTAATATTTTTGGAGGTTCGCCGTTCTCAAATAACCGAGTGACGGTCTCTTCTAAGGGCACAAACTCAATGGGACTTTTTATGGCTATTACTCCTTGGTGATTAGCTCGAGTGATGCGATTGAGTTTTTCAATAGGCACCATCTGAAAGGGAGTATTTGACTTTTTGGCAAGTTGTCTCAATACACCAATTTTTTGCTTATCGGCCTGATTATTAACATACACCTTACCTATGGTGACATCACTATTTAGCAATTCTTCCACGGCATGAAAGCCAATAATAATACCCTCTCTACTCATCTAAGTTAGTATAAAGCGGAGGATTGCTTAAATAAGTCCTCGTACTTAGTGGCCAAATCGTCTCGTTTGTACTCTCGAGCTAGTGGAGCAATATTTCGAAGAATCTGAATATTCTCATTCTTATTATCCACTACGGTAAACTTCTTGTAGTAATTAATTAAATCAAATGCATCATCGCCTACTTCCGATAAAAACTGATCTCCTTTATCTACTTGATTGGCTTTATAATAGATGTCTGCACTTGCTGCTTTCAATCTCAAATTCATGGGTAACAAACTCTCTGGCATAGATGCATAGCATTTGTCTAACAATGCAGTAGCTGTATCTAGTTTGTTCGTATTTGCATAATAGTCCGCCACCTGTATGAACAAGGATCTCAAATTCTGTGGAACTAGCTGTGCTTTGTCATCCAAAAACATCGTGCCTTCTTCCATGTTACCCCACTCATAAACGTTCATCAGTTTGTTGTACAACAAATCCATATCATCCATACCTCGCATTCTTTTGTTTGCTTCTATGGGCAGTAATTGATAGGTCAAACCATTGTGTCTAAAATACTTATCGAGGTTCATGTATACCGATGATCCAGTAGTAGTAGTCCAATAGATAGGTCTTTTCCATCCTGTTTTGGCATTGGTAGCTATAATGTCTAACACGACCAAATCTCCCTTACTTAAACCACTCTTTCCAATATTCCAGTATATCTTATCGACTATCTTAGCGGTATCTCTGTCTGGCACATATCCTGTGGCTATTACAGCTTTCTTGTCTACTTCTACGCTGAAGTTTTTGACTGGGAATACATTAATCAGATCTCCTGCATTGGTTCGTTGTTTCCTGCTAGGCTCATCAGAGGTAACATACCTGAGTACTTGGTCTAATGGGTAATATTGATCTTGTGGTAGCGATTTGTTTTCAAAATATCGCACATAATCTCGTTTACCCGCTACTATTTTCTCTGCTGGTATTGTTAGAGGTAATGCCTCACTATCAAATACTTTTCTTCGAAGGGCACTACTATACCACTCCGTAGGTAAAAGACTTAAATTAATTACTCTTACATCAGTTCGAATACCTTCTACATTTTGAGCATACCAAAGTGGGTAGGTGTCGTTATCGCCATTGGTAAAAAGTATGGCATTTTTCTCGCAACTGTTTAAATAGTTTTTTGCAAACGATATTCCTAATTCTCTTCCCGAGCGATCATGATCATCCCAGTTTTGGAAACCCATCAATACCGGAGAAACTAACAAAGCAACAACTGTTGCACTTGACGCTGCTACGGTCTTATTAACTGATTTTTTTAATAAATCAACTAAAAATAATACACTTAAACCTATCCAAATACAAAACGTTTGGAATGAGCCCACTGAGGAATAATCTCGTTCGCGTGGTTCCATAGGGGGTTGATTTAGGTATACCACAACGAGTAATCCGGTGAATAAAAATAGAGTTAAAACAGTGTAGAAATCCATCTTACTTTTTTGATACATCACTACAATACCTAATATTCCCAGAATTAAGGGTAAAAAGAAGAAGGTATTATGAGCTTTGTTGTACTGCAAGCTTACTGGAATATCTTGGGGTATGCCTAGTCTCCACTCATCTAAAAATTTAATTCCAGAAATCCAGTTGCCCTCTAGACTGTTGCCTAAAACATTTTGAATATCATTCTGTCTGCCAGCAAAGTTCCACATAAAATATCTCCAATACATCCAACCCAATTGATACTTGAACATAAACTTCATGTTATTAGCAAATGTGGGCTTCTTTTTCTTAACTGATTCTAATTGTTGTTCTAGCTGATTTCTTCCAGAATATTTTTTAATTATACCATTCCACAAGGGATAGTATCTAGATTTTTCGGACATATCACCCATTCGAGGTAAAACCGTTGAAAATCGATCATCATAAATAGGCTCTTGTTTTGTCCCTATTTCTTCATACGAATCTTCTCCACGTCGGTATTGTGTCTTTCCTTTTTCAATATCCACCAAATCAGCGTTGTAGTATGGACCAAAAAGTAACGGTCTAGAACCATATTGTTCACGATTGATATAGCTCAATAAACTTTCCGCATCCTGCGGATCATTCATGTCAATTGCGGGTTCTGCAATCGAACGAATCACCACCATACTATAGGACGAAAACCCAAGCATGATAAATGCAAAACAGAGAATAGCTAAGTTGGCAATAGGTTTGTTATTTTTTATAGTGTATCGAATACCAAATGCAATTCCTAATACTACAAGCAATAAGAAAAACAAAACACCCGAATTAAATGGCAAGCCAAAAGAATTAACAAATATCTTGTCAAAAAATGCAGCAATAGCTGGAGTTTTTGGAATAATTACCCACTGTAATAATGCTATAGACCCAAATCCAATAATTGATGCTCTTATGATGTTTCTTCTACTTACCCCAAATTTATTGATGAAGTAATACAAGAATACTGCTGGAACAACCAAAATATTTAATAAGTGAAGCCCGATACCCAAACCGATAATGTAAGCTATAAAGACAATCCAACGATCGGAGGTAGAATCTTCTTTCACTTTTTCCCATTTGAGAATTGCCCAAAATGCCAAAGCCATAAAACATGAAGAACCAGCATAAACTTCTGCCTCTACTGCATTGAACCAAAAGGTGTCCATAAACGTAACAGACATAGCCGCTACAAGACCCGAACCGATTATAGAAATTGCATTCCCAAGATCAACTGAATCAACATTCAGGTCAATTTTTAGAATCTTTTTAGCAAAATGAGTTGTAATCCAAAAAGTAAACATCACTGTAGCTGCACTAAAAACTGCACTCAACATATTTACCGCTATCGCTACTTCATGGGTGCCAGGAGTAGCAAAAATTGAGAATAATCGTCCGAGCATTAGAAATAAAGGTGCACCTGGAGGGTGAACCACCTGTAATCTATAAGAAGCTGATATAAACTCCCCACAATCCCATAAGCTGACCGATTGCTCCAAAGTCATGATATAAACAGCAATTGCTATCAAGAATGTAACCCATCCAAAAACAGTATTTATCTTTTTAAAATTATTCATTGCGTGATTTTTTGAATCTTCGGGCGAAAATAAAAGATTTAGATCATAAAACTCCACCATTCTACTTAATTCAACCAGCACTTTACAAAAGAGAAATCATTTGAATTGGGCACTATTGGTATTTAGTTGGTTTATTTGCACATTACAAAACTCACTCAATTGAAAGAACAATATCCAATAAGTCAGTGTCCTGTTTGTGATCACTCGTCATTTAAGCATTATTTAAATGTGCCTGACTGGCTTGTTTCAAAAGAACCATTTGAACTTAAGCAATGTGAGCAATGTCATTTTGTATTTACGGCAAATGCCCCAAGCGAAAAAGAAGT
>JAQWZS010000131.1 GCA_029253325.1 Bacteroidia bacterium | reverse complement strand
GCTTCTTTTTTAATTTCAGAGGAGAACCTAAACAATCCATACTGATCTGATCCAGAAAATCCTGAACGAGCACCATAGGTATATCCTTTATCTTCTCTTAGGTTCAGGTTAATTCGACTGTTGAAAGCACCGCCCAGAGAGAAATTCATAACACCCGCTTTAAAATAATCACCTTTATAATCATATTTTGGTCCAGGATGTCCGATATAGACGGTTGATTGAGCTGCATAGGGCTTATCTACCAAATATATCGTAGTTGATTCGGGCATGGTTAACTCTGGCATATTAGGAATTGTCACATTGGTATTTTCCCATGCTTTCAAGAAATCTAATTTACCCATTGCCTCAGATTGGCTTATATCTCCAGAAATCACTAAAGTACTTACGTTAGGAGAATAGAACTGATTGTAAAATGATTTCACATCGTCCAATCCAATTTTAGAAAGTGACTTATAATTTCCGTAATAATAGTCTTCAAGAATTGTCCCTTCAAACATGACAGAACCCCAGGCTTTTCTTGCCATGATAGATGGGTTACTTTTTTGTGTTTTCAGGTTCTCTAATATTTGATTCTTGATACGCTTAAAATCTTCTGCATTAAATCTTGGTTCGAAAAGTGCATCTTTCAATAAAGCCAAGGTAGGGTCAACATTTTCCTTCAAACAACTTACAAAAACAGAACTGCTCATTGTACCGCTATTAAATCTAATACTACTACCTAATTTCTCAAGTTCTCTAGAAAACTCTTCTGTAGTTAATTTTTGTGTTCCCTCTCCCATCATAGAAGCGGCTACCATAGCTGTTCCTATGTTTACCTTTTTGTCGCCTTCAAGCAAATGTCCACCTTCCATTTCGATATAGAAATAGACCAATGGAGATTCTGAAGATTGACTTCCAATAACAGTCAATCCATTATCAAATTTTTCGGTATAAAAATCAGGTACCGTAAATGCCTTTGCATTAGGTTTTACTGGTCTTACAGTTCGGTCAAAATCATCCACAGGTGGATTATATGATAAACCATTGTATTGAGCATCTACTTTCTTAGGTTCGTTTGCATGAGGATTAATACTTTTTGATGACTCATCATCTTCATCTTTCTCAGACATATCTCGTTCGATACGCAGGATTACCCCCTTTTTATTTTTGATATATTTTCGATAAACTCTGATAACATCTTCTTTAGTTACTGAACTGTATCTATTAATATCATCCTGTAGGTTGTATCCATTCCCTTTCATCATATGATAACTCGCTAAAACCTCTGATTTTGAGTCAATGCTGCTCAAAGCACCATACGTTGACTTGAGTACTTGCGTTTTAGTGATTTCTAAATCTTCATCGGAAACTCCTCTTGTTTCAAATTCTTCAATAGATGCTCGAATATTTTTCTCAACATCAGCTTCACTCATCCCACCTGCCATGTTTGGTTTAGTGACTACTTGAACTGCAAACATTCCAGCAAGCTCTAATGTCGTATGAAAAGCTCCAACTTGAAGTGCAAGCTCTTTTTTCTCCAAATTTTTATATAAAATTGAGTTATTACCACCACCAATAATCTCACTTAAAATATCAAGAGCCGCTTCATCTGCATGATATTCTGGTACGGTAGGGAAAGCCATAAGAGTCAATGGTGCGAATATGTTATCATAATCTTTTACATAATAGTCCATGGATAATGCTGGCTTCTTAGGATACATATTTCTAACCTCAGGACATTTAGCTATCCCTTTAAAATACTTTTCAGCCCATACTTTCACTTCATCTGGATTTACATCACCTGATACAACCAATGATGCATTATTTGGTCCATACCAACGAAGAAAGAAATTTCTTAAATCTTCGAATGAAGCCATATCTAAATCATCCACAAACCCTATTGGAGTCCATTCGTATGGGTGATTAGCAAACAATGATTTAAACAATATTTCGTTTACCATACCATAGGGTTGATTATCGTATCGTTGTCTTTTCTCATTTTTAACTGCATTTCGCTGATTCTCAAATTTTTTCTGAGTAAATCCTTCAAGATGAGTACCCATTCTATCTGCTTCCAACCACAATAGTGTTTCTGTCATGTTGCTAGGAGCAGTCTGATGATAAACGGTTTTATCAAAAGATGTGTAAGCATTGTTAGTACCACCAGATTCACTGATGATTTTAAAATGCTCTTCGTCAGCTACATTTTTTGAACCTTGAAACATCATATGCTCAAAAAAGTGAGCAAATCCACTGTTACGGATACTTTCACGAGCACTACCTACGTGATAAGCAACACGAACATGAACAATAGGATCTGAGTGATCTTCGTGTATGATTAATGTTAAATCGTTGGCAGGAAGCTTATATTTCTCATAAGGAATCAAGACTTTACCTTCTTCTGGTGTTACTTTTTCAACCAACTCAAAAGAAGTCTGAGCAGTAGAAAATGAATACATAAAAGCCACAATGGCTAGTGTTAGGATATTTTTCATAAATAGTAAGTTACTTAAAGTGGTGCAAATCAAAGAATATGTTGCAGAGTATGCAAGTTAATATCGATGAATTAAGTTAATTTTAGATGAGTTGATTCTGAGAGTAAATTATTTAACAATCACTTGAATAGACTTTGCCCATTCCTCTCCGTAGGAAACATGCATGCCATCGGCAAATTGTAATGTAAGATTATACTTACCTGGATCTAACGAAACAGAATCTTCTGCTTGACCACCTCCATAATGAATATTATTTTCGTCAGCAATAATGACAATACCAGCAGAAATAGGCCCTCCGTTCACAATCAAATGATGATGTCCATGGCCCGGATTTGGTTCGCCCTTTGGTTCCAAAGTCATTCCCTCTACTCCCATTTGTAATAAAAAAGTAGAAGTTAATGTGTCCCCATTTTGAATATTCAAAAATGATACTCCAACAGATTGTTCATTATTACTTTTTGTGCAGCCTATGAAAAATAAAATAGACAAAGCATATAAGATTTTATTCATAGGTACAAAGATAAGTTTATTAGAATGATTTTGGTTTGATAAAAACAAAAAGGCTCACTATCCGTGAGCCTTACTTAATGAGGGTGGAAGACCGGGCTCGAACCGGCGACCCTCGGTACCACAAACCGAT
>JAQWZS010000126.1 GCA_029253325.1 Bacteroidia bacterium | reverse complement strand
CAACAGGAATTATTTGGTGTTGAAACCATATTTTCATTAGAGAATCATTTATATTTAGGAACTCAAACAGGGGTGCTAATCTTTGACATAACAAACCCAAACAACCCTAATAGAATATCTACTTATCGCCATATTACTAGTTGTGATCCTGTAATTGTACAAGGAAATTTTGCCTACTCCACTTTACGCAACTCCTCTGAACAGTGTAGAAGAGGAATCAACTGCTTAGACGTAATCAACATTGCAAACAAATCAAACCCTACACAAGTTGCTCGTGTTAATCTTGAGGGACCTATAGGTCTTGGTATCTACAACAATAATTTATATGTGTGTGATAATGATTATATCCGACAATTTGATGTTTCAAATCCAGCCAAGCCTACTTCAATAAGGTCAACAGGACTTCCAGGTTGCTTTGATATCATCGTGAATAACGATATACTCATAGCTGTTTCCAACCAAGGGATCCATCAATACAGCATTGCTCAAAATGGTCAATTATCCACGCTGAGTACTATTCTAAAAGATTAGTATAAATTCGTAAATCACTCATGATTAGAAAGAAATTATTTGTTGCCTTTTCAATACTTATTTTATCCTATTCTGAAACTACAGCCCAAAATACAAAACCTGTAGTTAAAGGAGACTACAAAATAATCAAGTTAGATGTCTTAAGTTTAATGGGTTTAGGTATTCAGAAGATGCATGTATCATATGAAACCTCACCACTAAAACCTGGTAAAGACCACCTCCCTTCAATCAACTTCAATTTGAACATTCCATTGAGTAGCACATCTGAAAATTTAAATATTAGATATGGAGCAGAAATTGGTGGAGAAATCCGTTTTTATCAATTAAAAAGACATCAGGAAACCCCAATTGCTGAGGGAGCCTTTTTAGGTATGGGAATAGATGGTGGTGCTGTAAAATTTGATCAAAACGAAACTTTTTACAATTCAAATATTGGTGCTTACAAGGAATCAAATGTAATTTATAATCGTATTCGAACAGGCATCTACTTCTTAGTAGGTGGAGCATCAAAGATTGGTGAGAGACTCTTCTTTGAGTCAAGTATAGGTCTTGGATGGAATAATGTAAATGTCAAACCAACCAATAACGAAATTGGTGACGGTTATCTACTACAACGATCAGATGACAACATAATTTATCTCAATTTTTGGGAAGGAAAGGGACAGCGTTTTTATATGCCCATAAATGTGAGTCTTGGATATAATTTTGGAAATCGATAAAATTCAATTTAATCTAGTCAGTCTCCCAGACGATATTTCGAACCTTGCCCAGATGGCAAAAGAAATTTGGGAAGAACATTACACGCCTATAATTGGTAAAGATCAAGTAAATTATATGGTCGAAAAGTTTCAATCTGTATCAGCTATTATTCAGCAAATCAAAGACGACTATAGCTACTTTATTATTAGTAGAAATAACCAGCGTATTGGCTATCTGTGCTTTATAAAAAAGAATAAAATTAATACCCTTTTTCTAAGCAAAATCTATCTAAAGAAACCTTTTCGAAGAATGGGATATGGAAGGCAAATGATTCAATTTGTAATTCAACAAGCATCCAAATTAAAATGTCAATCCATAACTCTAACAGTAAACAAGTACAATAAAAATACCCTACTTGCCTACCAAAAATTAGGCTTTATTCAAAAAAGAGAGCTGGTTATTGATATTGGTAAGGGGTTTGTAATGGATGACTTTGAAATGTCTTATGATCTTAATTCTAATAGTACCACATTCTCTACATGATGTGTTTGGGGAAACATATCTACTGCTTGAGATTTGACAACTTCATATTTTGAGTCTAATAGTGCTAAATCTCTAGCTTGAGTGGCTGGATTACAACTCACATAAACAATTTTTGGGCACTTGATTTCACCTAGATATTCTACTACTTTAGGATGCATACCACTTCGAGGCGGGTCGGTAATGATAATATCCGGGTTGCCATGTTTACCATAAAATTCAGGATTAAACACATCTTTCATGTCCCCAACCAAAAACTCAACATTATTTAAATTATTAATTGACGCATTTACTTTAGCAGCTTCAATTGCTTCAACAATAATTTCAATACCTATGGCCTTTTTTGCTCTGGATGCCGCTAAACAGGTAATGGTTCCTGTGCCACAGTATAGATCATAAACCACATCATTATTAGTAACTCCTGCAAAATCTAACGCTACCTGATAAAGCTTCTCTGCTTGAGCTGGATTAGTCTGAAAAAAAGACTTGGGTGAGATATTGAATTTCAGTCCATTAAGTTCTTCCTGTATCTCAAAATTTCCTTTATAGCTGATAAAAGTTTGATCGAAGGTACTATCATTCAATTTTTCATTAATGCAATAATTCAATGCACGAGGATTGAATTTTTGTTGAATCGCATCCAATAACAAGGTACGGTTTTCAGGCTCATCTTTTGCAAAAATTACGTTAATCATCCAATCTCCTTTTCGGGTGTTTCTTAACATCAGATTTCGCATCAAACCAGTATGTTCTCTTAAATCGTAAAATGTGAAGTCGTTTTTAATGCAGAATTCATAGACAAAATTTCGAATATCATTACCCAAATCATCTTGCAACCAGCATTTGTTTATGGCTAATACTTTATCGAATCTCCCTGGTGCATGAAATCCTAAAGCATTGGTGTGCTCTAATTCAGCTAAAGTTTCATCCTCATATAACCAACGCTTATTTGAGAACGTGTACTCCATCTTATTACGGTAAAATTGTTGAGAATTTGCACCTAGAATAGGAAGCTTTTCGCCCACTTCAATTTTCCCAATTCGCTGGAGGCAATCTTCTGCCCATTGTTCTTTAAGTGCCGATTGTGAAGCATATTCAATGTGTTGCCACTTGCAACCACCACACGTACCGTAATGCTCACAAAACGAATCAACTCTTAACTTAGATGCTTGATGAACCTTAGTGATTTTAGCCAAACTAAACTTCTTTTTTCGTCCAATAATTTCAAGATCAACGATGTCGCCAGGTGCTCCATATTTAACAAAAATTACCTTTCCTTCAATCTTTGCCAGAGCATGCCCTTCTCCACCTGCAGCAATCAGTTCAACATTTTCGAAATGCTTCTGCTTTTGTTTTCTGCGTCCCACTAATTATTTACGTTTTTTTTCGCAATTCCTTGATTTAATTTCTGGTCTATATCAGAACCTTTTTCTTGAGAATTTTTACTAAGCAAATCCCCCTGATACTTTTCCATATTATTTAATGTAGCCCCAAATTGACTTACATCCTGATAACCTGGTATTTGAAAGAGCTTTGCATCTTGTGGAACAAAAAAGAAAAAAGTGGGATACCCCGATGGTTTATTATTAGATAATGCCATCAATAATTGACGACCGCTGAGAGAATCCTTTGATCCTGCAAAATACTTGCCTGGTTTCTCAGGATTGAACTTAATTGCAATATATTTTTCATTGATTCTTTCAATAATTTTTGGATTAGAAAATGTTTTTCTATCCATCACCTTGCACCATCCACACCAATCAGTATAACAATCAATTACTGCCATTTTTCCAGTCCGTTGAGCTAATGTCAAACCTGTATTAAAATCTACCCAATTAATCTTTTTTGGTGGATCCTCCTTGAAGGAGGCACCTAGGGTGAATGGAATCAAGCATATAAGTGTAAGTATTCTTATCATATTAATTAACAAAGGTAACGTAAACCATTCGGTTTAAATTATAATCTAAGCGGCGAAATTACTATAAATACCTAACCAACTAAATGTCTTGAATATTCTCACTGTCATGAAGTAGTTCGATAACAATTCCTTTATTTTCGCGTTAGTAGAGTTCTTGTAGCAATTGAATAATAATAAGCTCATAAATCGATTGGAATACTTCATAAAAAAGTATTATCAAAATCAACTATTAAAAGGATTTATAATCTGTATATCGATAATAATCATCGCTTTTTTTACGCTTAGTTTTTCTGAATATCTTGGAAGATTTGAAACACAAACCCGAACCTACCTTTTTTACGCATTAATAGGATTTTCAATCTTAGTTTTAGCCCAATACATTATTCGTCCGATTTTAGGTCTAATTAATATAAAAAGAAGTTTTGGATACTCCGAAGCTGCAGCTCTAATTGGAAGCCATTTTCCTGAGGTTCAAGACAAGCTAGTTAATACCTTACAACTCCAAGAAAAAGCAAATAATTCCAAGCAACAGTTACTCATTGCTAGCATTGATCAAAGAATTAAAAATTTAAGCCCAATACCATTTGCTAAAGCTATACCATATAAGGATAATATCCCCTACATAAAATACGCTTTACTACCAGCAATTCTTCTGGTATTCATTTTACTTATAACTCCTGGTTTTAAAAAAAGCAGTCAACGAGTAGTACAATATAAAACCCATTTTGAAATCAAGGCTCCGTTTGAGTTTGAATCGGATTTAGAAAAAGATGTGGCCATTCAAAATGAGGACGTCGAAATACAATTAATCACAAAAGGAGAGCAAATTCCTCAAGATGCATATCTGCGAATAGGCACATACAAGTACAAGATGAAAATGGATCAACTGGGTTCTTTTTCATATCAACTTCGCAACGTTCAAAAGACAGAAAAAATATACTTTGAAGCTGGAGGGTTTTCAAGCAAAGAATATCTTCTAAATGTAGCACCTAAACCAAGTGTAACTAACACATATGCCCGAATAATTTATCCCAAGTATCTGAATTTGGAGAATAGTATTATAGAAAATATTGGAGAAATGAATGTTCCCACAGGGACAATCATTGAATGGAATATTCAAACTAAAAATGTAACTAAACTGATTATCAAACCTACTAAAGATACATTAACTCCAGTAGATGATAATGCCCAAGTTCGTGAGCGTTTTCTAAAATCTAGCAGGTTGAGTATTACCACTCAAAATAATTTAATAAAAAAGGGTGACTCCATAAACTTCTCCATTCAAGTCACTCCTGACCTATATCCTTCTATTGAAGTAAATTCACAAAAAGACAGTTTAAGTCATAAAATTTTATATTTCATGGGGCGTATCTCAGATGATCACGGTTTCGATAAACTCCAGTTTCACTATACCCATTTAAGAGATGGAAAGTCTCTGAGAAGTGATTCAAATGATACTGAAATACCAATTAATCTCACCCAAATTAATCAAAAATTCTATCACCCATGGAATTTAGATGCCATTGAAGTGCAACCCAATGACAAAATTGAATACTACTTTACAATATGGGATAATGACGGAATAAATGGTTCAAAATACTCTCAAACACCTAAAGCTACTTATAAGCTGCCATCCATAAAAGAAATTGAGGAATTAACTGAAAAACTTAATGAAGAAATCAAACAATCATTAAATGATGCCCAATCAAAATCTAAAAATTTAGAAGAACAAATGAAGAGTGTCGAAAAAATGCTCACCGAAAAGAAGAATTTGGATTGGAACGATAAAAGAAAAATCCAAGAATTACTTGAAAAGAAAAAATCTATTCAAGAAAAACTAAAAAAATCTATCCAGAAAAACATCGAAAAAAATTTTAAAGAGAATGAGTTTAAACCTATTCAAGAAGAACTTCTAGAGAAACAAAAAAAGCTTGAAGAAATCATGAATGATGTTCTTGATGATAAAACTCAAAAACTAATGGATAAAATTCAAGAGCTGTTAGAGAAAAATAAGAAAGATGAGATTCAAAATGCCCTGCAAGAGTTAAAATTTGATGAGAAGCAAATGAATAAGGAAATGGATAGACTATTAGAATTATTCAAAGAACTTGAGCTCGAAAAGAAGCTATTAGACACCATAGACAAACTCAATCAATTAGCAAAACAACAGAAAGAACTTGCATCAAAAACGAATAACAAAAAACAAGACAAGACTGTTGAACAAGAAAAACTGAATAAGGCATTTGATGAAATTAAAAAAGATTTAAAAGCGATTGAGCAACAAAACAAGGATTTAGAAAAACCATTAAACCTAAATAAACATGAGGATGAGCAGCAAAGTATCAGTCAAAAAATGAAAGATGCCTTGTCAAAAGAACAACAAGGAAAATCTAAAAATGCATCACAAAAAATGAATGAATCTGCTGAACAGATCAGTGAATTAGCTCAAAAGATGCAACAAGAAAAGGAAGAGGCCTATGAGGAACAACAAACAGAAGACTACAACAATTTAAGACAAATACTAGAAAATCTAATCCAATTATCATTTGACCAAGAAGCACTTATAATAGCATTTAAAAAGAATAAAAAATATAGTCCTAAATATGTCGAACTAAGACAAGATCAGAGAAGAATAAAAGACGAGACTAAAATGGTAGAAGACTCTTTGCTGGCTTTAAGCAAGCGGAATGAGCAAATACAATCTTTTGTAAATGAAGAAATTTCAAGAGTAAACGAAAATCTCGATGAATCGATCAAACATTTAGGAGAGCGACTTACCTACAATGCTCTTGTGACTCAACAATATGCAATGACTGGCTACAACAACCTTGCACTAATGCTGAGTGAATCTCTAAAACAAATGCAGCAACAGATGAAAAATCAAAAGGAGAATAAAGGTAAACCCAAAGGAGAATGCAAGAAACCAGGAGGTGGGAAAAATGGTAACAAACCACAAAAACCCAATGCTAGTGCTATAAAAAAAATGCAAGATGAGCTTGCTAAACAAATTAAAGAATTAGAAAAAGGACAGAAACAAGGCAAGGGAAAACCTTCGAGCAAACAATTCGCTGAAATGGCGACTAAACAAGCAGCCATAAGAAAGAAAATCCAAGAATTACAGAGCAAATTACAAAAAGAAGGAAAAGGAGGTAGTTTAGGTGATCTTAAGAGAACTCAAGATCTGATGGACCAAGTTGAAGAAGATTTTTATAATAAAAGATTTGATAATCAAACATTTCAAAAGCTAAACCAAATTGAGTTCAAATTAAGTGAACACGAGAAGGCAGAAAAAGAACAAGAACAAGATCAAACAAGATCATCTAATGAAGGAAAAGAATTTGATAGATCTATTCCAAAAAATATTGAAAAATACTTGGAGAAAAAAGAAAAAGAAACTGAAATGATTCGAAAAGTTTCTCCTGAATTACAGCCTTACTACAAACAAAAAGTGGAGAGTTATTTCGAAAATTAAATTATCTAAGAACGCAACTCAAAGTTCTTACCTAAATATACATTTCGTACCATCTCGTCAGCAGCAAGTTCTTCGGCTGTACCTTTCTTGAGTAACCTTCCTTCAAACAAAAGATATGCACGATTTACAATACTAAGGGTCTCATGAACATTGTGGTCTGTAATAAGCACTCCAATATTTCGATTAACTAACTTCTGAACGATTTGTTGAATATCCTCCACAGCAATCGGATCAACACCAGCAAATGGCTCGTCTAGAAGGATAAACTTTGGGTCAACTGCCAGTGCTCGTGCGATTTCGCATCTTCTTCGTTCTCCGCCACTCAATACCTTGCCTAAATTTTTGCGAACTTTCTCAAGACCAAACTCTGAAATTAGAGATTCTGTTTTTTCAATTTGCTCTTCTTTTGATTTATTCGTTAGTTCTAAAACGGCCAAAATATTATCCTCCACAGTTAAATCTCTAAAAACTGAAGCCTCTTGTGGTAAATATCCTACCCCTTTCTGAGCTCGCTGGTACATGGCCAAACCCGTAATTTTTTCATTATCCAAATACACGTCACCCTCATCTGGTCTGACAAGTCCAACGGTCATATAAAATGTAGTTGTTTTGCCTGCTCCATTAGGACCCAACAATCCAACGATTTCACCTTGCTCTACTTCAAGAGACATGTCATTCACGACTCGTCTCTTTTTATATTGCTTTACTAAATTTTCTGCTCGAAGACGCATAACTATTTCAAAAGTAGCATACTAATGAATAACAAATATTGGTTTTAAAGTATATTTGTCAAACTTAAATAAATAAACGATGAAAAAAATTCTTATATCGCTATCTATCATTTTAGCAATGAGTTTGAGTGCCAATGCACAAATGTGGTTAAATTTAAAAGCTGGAGGAGGTCTTGCTTTAGCTAGTGGAAGTGATGGCTCTAAAGGTGGAATGGCAATATTGTCTGGTCTCGGATACAAACATCAATTAACAAAAAGACTTATAGCTGAAGGTGATGTCCTGTTTGATATTCGATCAGTTGAATATTTACAAAGTGACGATGATTACTTTGCTGGCGGAGGAACCTACATACAAGTTCCCCTAACCATTCAGTATATGATTCCTTTTAAGAAAAAAGAATTAGTGCCTTATCGTATGGGACAACCATCAAGCTATTGGTTCATTGAAGGAGGTCCAAATTTTTCATATGGAACAGCAATAGACATCTATGTTGATCAGACTATCGTGACCAACTATGCAGGTTCTGATGATCCAATATCTGACGCAAACAAAGAAGCCAATACCATTGATGTTGGGCTCACTGCTGGAATTGGGCTTAATTTTAGTATCCGTGAAGGAAAAAGCAGACTAATTATTGGAACAAGAGCTAATTATGGTCTTTTGGATGTTTACAAAGATTCTCGATTAGGCTCTGCAACCAACCTATCGATGGTTGGTTACCTTGCTTTGGATTTTAGTTTGACTAAAAGAAAGCACATCAGACATCGTTGGTAAATCGAATATCCTTCAACATAAGTTGAAGCGTTCGACTACCTCTAAAAATATTTTCATTAATCTGAAAGCAGGCTTCAAAAGAGTCTGCTTTTTTTATTGCTGAAAATTGATCCGCCATCCCAAAAGCAAGAGCAGGTATGGCTCCAGAAAGACGCTTGATATTTAGTTTAAGGTGTTCTGCTGTCTTCCCAATTACTTTACCAGTACCGTCATCTGTTAGCCCTTTGGCATAAAAAACAGGAGTCATGTTTGCTGGACCAAAAGGGGCCATTTTATTTATGATATTATAAAATCGATGATTAACCTCATTAACATCTAGCTCTGCATCATAATATACTTTTGGGGTTAGTAATTCTTCTGTCAATACCTCTTCTCCAACTAACTCAAACGCATCTCTGAAGGCCTCTAAATTTTCGTACTTTAACGTCATACCGGCAGCATACATATGCCCTCCAAATTGGATAAGATGTTCACTGCACTTCTCTAAAGCGGCATGCACATCAAATCCACGAACACTTCGGGCACTACCAACTAACGTATCATCCGAACCTTTGGTAAGGATAATCGTTGGTCTATAGTATAACTCAATTGCTCTACTAGCGGCTATCCCAACTACTCCTTTGTGCCAATCTTCCTGATAAAAAACATGCGTTTTACGTTTTAATAACGATGCATCTTTTTCAACAATTTCTTTTAAGTCTGATGTTATTTGTCGATCAACCAACTTTCGATCTTCATTTTGATTTTGGAGTTCTGAAACATACCTATCAGCTGTCTCATCATCATCAGCGATAAGCATCTTAACTGCACTTTTTGCATCACTCATTCGTCCCGCAGCATTTATTCGAGGGCCAATATAAAAAACCAAGTCACCAATGGATAACTGTTCCTTATTTACAGCTATTTTAATGAGTTTCTTCAAACCCAATCTTGGTTGTTGATTGATGATTTTTAGACCAAAATGAGCAATCACTCGATTTTCATCTTCAATTGGCACAATATCACTAGCAATACTCAACGCAGCAAAATCCAAATACTGTAGATACGATCGTTCGTCTAAGTTATTAACTTGTGCATATGCTTGAGCTAATTTTAAACCAATACCGCAACCTGCAAGCTCTTTGAATGGATAATCACAATCCTCTCGCTTAGGGTCTAGTACAGCTGATGCATCAGGTAAAACATTCCCTGGCAAGTGATGATCACAAATTATAAAATCAATCCCTAATGACTTTGCATAATCAATTTTGTCAACTGAACGAATTCCACAATCTAAGGCAATGATTAGTGATAAATTATTAGTTTTTGCATAATCAATCCCTTCATTACTTATTCCATAGCCCTCTTTGTAACGATCTGGAATATAAAAATCAATCTTATCAAACTTATCTTTAAAAAAAGAATAAGCTAGAGCTACAGAGGTAGTTCCATCAACATCGTAATCTCCAAAAATTAGTACTCCTTCTTTTTTATCTTGAGCAAGTCGAATTCGTTCAATAGCCTTGTCCATATCCTTCATCAAAAAAGGATCATGTAAATCTCCGATTCTTGGGTTAAAAAATCTATTAACTTTCTCAACAGAATCTACTCCCCTCTGAACAAGCATTCTAGCTATGATATCAGGGGCATTTAATTCAGTCTTTATCGTCTCAACTAGAGAAAAATCTGGTTCATCTTTTGGTTTCCAAATAGCCTTAGACATAATACTGCTATATACTAATTTGAACTTGGCTCAAATCAATGAATTGCTGAATACGGGAATTAATCTCTGATTGATCGAGATTAACTAAACGTTCTGTTCCAAATTTTTCTACGCAAAAACTAGCCATTGCACTACCATAAATGACGGCTCTCTTCATATTGTCAAATGATATATCATCGGTAGACGCAAGGTACCCAATAAATCCTCCTGCAAAAGTATCTCCCGCTCCTGTTGGATCAAAAACCTCTTCTAGAGGTAAAGCAGGACAGAAATATACGGACTCTGAATCAAATAATAAAGCTCCATGTTCTCCTTTTTTAATTATTAGAAATTGGGGACCCATTGCCATAATCTTTTTTGCTGCTTTGACTAAAGCATATTCACCACTGAGTTGTCTTGCCTCTTCATCATTAATGATCAGGACATCAACCATCGCAATAGTCTTATCTAATGATTCTTTGGAGATATCCATCCAAAAATTCATGGTATCCATTGCAATTAATTTGGGCTTACTCTCCATTCTCTCAATAACCTTACGCTGCACATCTGGAGAAAGATTTCCTAACATCACATAATCCGAGTTCTGATAAGAACTTGGGATTACAGGATCAAAATTTTCGAGCACATTCAACTCCGTAATCAACGTATCACGGCTATTCATATCATTGTGATATTTGCCACTCCAGAAAAATGATTTTTCATCTTCCTTAATTTGCAAACCTTCTGTATCTATCCCGTGAGATTCTAATAATTTAATATCCTCTTTAGGAAAATCTCCACCAACAACTGCAACCAAATTTATATCATCCTCCAAATAACTACTGCTCAATGCAATGTATGTGGCAGCACCACCTATTATTTTATCCGTCTTGCCAAATGGTGTCTCAATTGCATCAAAAGCAACACTACCAATTACTAGTAAACTCATGCGTGCAAATTTAATCCTAATATTATCATAAAATGATTACTTTGGAGGTATTTATACCCTGTAACTCATAATGATATTAATTCATATTTTAGCCAATGATTATTTTCGCACCAAATGAACAAATCAGAAATTGCAAAATCACTCGATAACGCCGCATTTAAGGCTAAAGCTATAAACCAAATTAGTAATCAATTTGACTTCACTGAAGAAGATGCCTACGAAATTCAGAGACTTTCTATCGAAGAAAGATATGCTAGAGATGAAAAATTTGTTGGTTTAAAATTAGGTTTTACATCATACGCTAAAATGGAGCAGATGGGAGTTCATGACATGATATGGGGACGGCTTACTAACTCAATGTGGCTCAAAAATGGAGATACCCTCTTCATGGATCAATTTATACATCCAAGGGCTGAACCTGAGATTGCCTTCCTACTCAAAAAGGATTTAAATCGTGAAATTTCTTTGGATGAAATACCTGAATACATCTCTGCATGTGCACCAGCTATTGAAATCATTGATTCTCGCTTTGCAAATTTTAAATTTTCTCTTGAAGATGTTATTGCAGATAATTGTTCCTCTTCTGGCTTTGTAATCGGTGCATGGCAACCCCTACCTGAATCGCTGACCAATCGATCAATGGCTCTTTTATTTGATAAAGAAATTAAGGAAGAAGACTCAAGTAATGCCATACTTGACAATCCATTACTATCGATTTGCAATGCTTCTCGTTTAGCAGCCAAGTATAATCAACCTTTTTTAACTGGAAACATCCTTTTGGCTGGAGCAGCTACACCAGCAGTATTTGTAGAGTCTGGTAAAAAAATTACCGCTAAAGTTGAAGGAATTGGAAGTTGTTCTATTCTCACAAAATAATTTGTGAAAATTATTTTTCGTTTAAAGTAAAAATCTATTTTTGCACACGCTTTTGAAAAGATTGTTTCATCACAAAAGCATAATGCCTTCATAGCTCAGCTGGTTAGAGCGGTTGACTGTTAATCAATAGGTCCCTGGTT
>JAQWZS010000057.1 GCA_029253325.1 Bacteroidia bacterium | reverse complement strand
CATCTTCAAATGAAGGTTACTGCCGTTGGGGAGGACTACGTTACAATGAGTATGCCTGTATCATCCAAAGTCCACCAACCACTTGGTCTTTTACATGGTGGTGCTGTAGCAGCACTTGCGGAAAATGTTGCTAGTCTTGCCGGCAATCTGGTTGTTGCACACCAAAATAAATCTTGTCTAGGTTTGACTCTAAATACTAGTCACTTAAAGAGTGTGCGTGAAGGAATGGTTTTTGCAACTGCAAAAGCAATACACCTTGGACGAAGCACTCAAGTATGGGAAATCAAAACATCATCAGAAGAAAACACACTCATCAATATCAGTAGAATGACGTTGGCTGTAGTTGACAAAAAATAATGGATACTGAAAATATCGGGGCACTAATTCACATCCCTCAACAGCATAAAATAGAGCAATACCAACTGAATTGCATGGAGCTTTTTGATACTATTGATAAGTATTGGATGAAAAAAGAGGGTTTGGTTTTTTATCCTTTTGATCGATCAAAACAAGCATATTTTTTTGGGAATAAGGAGAATAAAAAACCTATTAATGAATATGATCTTATGATCAATGACTCTCTATCAAAAGAAGAATATGAAACAAGTGTATTCATGGCCAAGCAAGCAATATCCACTGGTCAAATGAAAAAGGTAGTTCTTGCTCGAAATGAAATTATATCGGGGGATTATGACCCTTTATCTGTTTTTAAGAATTCAGTCAGAAAATACTCCTCAAGTTATGGATATTATGTAAATATTGGTCCTGAACAATGGGTCGGAGCATCCCCAGAACTTCTAATACATTATGAGGAAGGAATGCTGAATACTGTTGCTCTTGCAGGAACTAAATCTTTGGAAGAAAAATTCACTTCAAAAGAAAAAAACGAACAATTAATGGTTTGTGACTTCATTGAGGAGAAATTGAACTCACTTAATCTTACTGACTATCAAAAATCTGCTACAGTTGAAGAAAATTTTAACACCATCAAGCATTTAAAAACTTCTTACGAGGTTGCTTGCTCACCCCAAGATGCCTTAGAATTATTAAAAATTCTTCAACCAACAAGTGCTGTTTGTGGGTTGCCAAGAGATAGCAGCTTTGAATTTATTCAAGATTTTGAGACCATGAATCGAGGTTTTTATTCAGGTATGACAGGAATCCTTAAAAAAGATAGTGCTACCTTTTTTGTAAATCTTAGATGTATGAGGTTTCACCAAAATACCATTGAACTGTTTGCTGGTGCTGGAATAACTGAAGACTCTGACCCATTAGCTGAGTGGGAAGAAACTGAAAAAAAAATAGCTTCTATAAAACAGCTTTTGGATAATTAAGACTCCAAAGCATCTTCTAATAATAACTCGTACTTTTCATTGGGGATTTCTATTGCACCGAACTGCTTGAGATGATCGTTAATGTACTGAGTATCCAATAATTTAAATTGGTTTTCTTTCATAAACTCAACCAAAAAAATTAATGCAATTTTACTTGCATCTGTTTCTGTATGAAACATGCTCTCTCCGAAAAACACCTTTCCTATTGCTACTCCGTATAATCCCCCCACGAGTTTTCCATTTCTCCACGTTTCAAAACTATACCCATAACCTAACTCATTAAGTTTACAATATGATTTTATAATATCTTCACTAATCCAAGTATCCTCTCGGTTTGCACACGAACGAATTGTTCCTTCAAAATCTCCATTAATTCTTAAGTCAAAGTAGTGTTTATTGAATAATCGCCTTAGATTTTTAGAAATATGAAATTCTTCTAAAGGTATAATTCCTCTCATATCTGGCTTGAACCAAAAAATCTCATCATTCTCCTCAGGAATAGCCATAGGAAAATACCCTTGAGCATAAGCATATAGAAGTTCTGTGGGTTCAAGCATATGATTACTTTTGCAAAAGAAATTTTATTTTATGAAAATCATCTGTATTGGAAGAAATTATGTTGCTCACGCAGAAGAACTAGGCAATGAAACTCCTCAGGAGCCTGTCATATTCATGAAGCCTGACTCTGCTATCTTTCGACAAAGAGATGCTTTTTATATTCCTGACTGGACCAATGAAGTACATTATGAAGCTGAAATTGTAGTAAAAATAAATCGACTAGGGAAGAATATAGAAGAACGATTTGCTACAAAATATTTTTCACAATTTACATTAGGCATTGATTTTACAGCTCGTGATATCCAAAAAAAACTAAAAGACAAAGGTCTCCCATGGGAAAAAGCCAAAGCATTTGATCAAAGTGCTGTTTTAGGTGAATTTTTAGATGTTAAGGATTATTCATTAGATAATCTCAAATTTGAACTAAAAAAGAATGGTCAAATCGTTCAGTCTGGGAATACAAAATCTATGATTTTCAGTATCCCTCAAATCATTGGACACTGCTCTGAGTTCTTTACCTTAAAGATTGGTGATTTAATCTATACTGGAACACCTGAAGGCGTTGGTCCTGTAAATGAGGGAGATGAACTACAAGGATTCATTGAAGGCAAGAAAGTCCTACATGTCAAAATCCGCTGAGTTAACCTTGAAGAATTTCAACGATTTTTTGAGTTCGAAAGGCAATCCAATCATCTGCTAAATTTATTTTATAAACTTTCTGTTTAAAATTAGAAAAAGGTTGTTCGAATGTGAGGGCTTCCATCAATTCTGATTGGTTAGAAAAATCTTCTACCAAGGCGGTAAATTCTTCCATCATACCAAAAACTACTTTACCCTCTAAGGGAACAAAAGACTTATATTCTGGACTCTTTTGTTCGGCTAGTGAAATGTCTTCAGCTGAAAAAACTTCCTCTGTTTGTTTGTCCACAAAACATGTGTAACCATTTCCTAAAATACCCGCAACGGTTTTTAATGTTTCTTCTCTCATATTTAAAAACTTATGGCCATAATGATCGAGCTATTTCTCCTCTAAACGGCCATGGAATCATGGCTATAATAATTAATAGACCAAGGGTATAAAATATTAATGCTAGCTTATGTTTTTTTGAATCTTGTGTAGATTTCTTAGATTTTGTTCGACCAATTTGAACTAACACAGCAGCAAATATCATCCCAAAAATGTGTTCGACTGTCCAAAAACGAAGAGTAGAATCTCCCATAATTTCTCCCATTTTACTAAAATTATTCGACCAGCCTCTTGCAATATATAGCAGGAATCCAATCAGTATTTGTAGGTGGACACTCGCCACAAAAAGTGTGGCAGACAAATTATGATTTTGGGAATATGGTTGTTTTAAAAAAAGTCCTCGAGCAGATTTTGTAATTGCATATAACCCAAATAGTAAAACTGCCCAACGAAGAATATTGTGTGAATTTATTAAAATATGATCCATGATTATGTGCCCAAAGATATGTGAATTAGTTTAACAACGGGTTTGCTGGAGAATTGACGAGCAAGGCATCCTTCCCCCCTTTCAAACGGATAGCATACTTCCACAAGTCTTTATCCATCATCTCATTATTAAAAATAATTTCTGAGGGAATATCTCCGATTATCCATGATCTTTGTGAAATTTCTGAAAGCAATTGATCTTTAGCCCAACCGCTATAGCCCATAAAAAATTTAAACCTACTCTGTTCATACTCACCAGACTTTAGACCTTCTATAATCTGTCCAAAATCACCACTCCAAAATAAATTCTTCTTTAAAGATACTGATTCATCTATACCTGAATATGAGTGAATACAATGAAGCCCGTCTAGTTCTACAGGTCCACCAACAAATACAGGTAAATCAATATGGGGCAAATCAGGAACCAACTGACTCACCAAATGATCAGACTTTTGATTGAGAATAAACCCAACAGAACCCTCCTCATTATGATCCGTCATGAGTACAACACTTCTCTCAAAAGTTGGGTCTTGAATAAATGGTTCAGAAATTAGTACTCTACCCGTTAATTGTTTCATTTATAGTTTTGTTAAGTCTCTTTTTTTAGAATAATATATATATTACACTCAAAATACTCAGTACCAAGATACCCAATATCGCCAGTTTATATTCAAATGGCGACCAAAGGGCAGTTGATTTATTATCTTTATTTACAACTTTCCAGCATAACCAGGCAAGTATAGGAGCTGTGAGAAACGAAACTGTAGTGGCAAAAGAAACCATCTGTTTCATGTCTTTAACGAAAAATAAAAGTAGAATAATCGTCCCTAAAGTTAGTATGAATCGCCAAAAGGATTTTGATTGAATCTTTTGGTTTAATTTCATTTTTGAAGAAACTTCTTCCATCACTCTGGGCATGGCATCTAGACATGTAATAGTAGTGCTGAACATGGTTGTGAATGCAGCAATGGTAATTACCCAGTAAAAGCTCCCTCCAATGTTAGAAACAAATATATCAATAAGTTGAGCAGCAAATCCGCCAGCAGATGCCTCTAGAGTAATATCTGAGAGATACAAGGTATGAGCACCTAAAACCAAAAAACAAATCCCTAAAAATGCAGTGCCATAAAACCCCACTTTAAAGTCAAAATTAGAATCATGACTCTGCCTTCCAGGTTTTACTAATACCCATATACTATGCCAAATGGCGATATCCAGAGGAGCAGGCATCCAACCGATAAATGTGACTAGAAAGCTTAAATCATTACTATTCCCCAACGAAAATGTAGATTGAGCCAAGGCTGAATAATCCAACTCATGTTGGAAAGAAAAGAAGAAGGCCACAATGGTAGAAATTGATAATACGATCATAACTAGCTTCATCAAATGATCCAGTATTTTAAATTTCCCAATTTGTAGAATACATAGACAAACTATGAGTATTAAGACCGAAACACTTACCGAGTTGAGTGTAGTCCCTGTTATTTTCTGAACTAATCCAGCAGTAACTATTGTCACTGCAGCTTGAATGGTAAACATGGTTGTGACGGTGAGTATCCCAAGTACCCATATTGCCCAATTGCCTATTTCAGCAAAACCATGTACTAAAGACTGGTTGCTCTGCTTGGCATATCTTGGACCTAAAACAAAAAATGGATATTTGAGGATATGAGCCAAAATAATTGCCCCAATTAGTATGTAACCATATTGAGCTCCTGCACGTGTACTCTGTACCAAATGGGATACCCCAACAGCAGCACCTGCATACAACAGACCAGGTCCCAAAGATTTTAACTTGCTAAGCACTCCGTAAAAATAAAAAAGACCAACAAAATGTTGGTCTTTTCTTAAATTATTTAATTGGATTGAACATTTAAATTCGTGCAATTAGGTCAGCAACTCGATTGCTATACCCTGCTTCGTTGTCATACCAACCCATTACTTTCACTGTATTACCGTAGACCATTGTAGTCATAGAATCGAAAATACATGAGTGAGGATTCCCTACTATATCTACACTAACTATTGGATCTTCCGTATATTCTAGAATACCTTTCAAGTTAGTCTCAGCTGCTTTTTTGAATGCTGCATTTACTTCTTCTACGGAAGTATCTCCTTTAAGAGTTACTACAAAATCCGTAGCACTACCAGTTGGTGTAGGAACTCGAAGCGAGTTACCATTTAATTTACCTGCTAAGTGAGGCAATACTAAACCAACAGCTTTAGCTGCTCCTGTACTGGTAGGAATAATATTAAGTGCCGCAGAACGAGCTCTTCTCAGATCAGAATGAGGAGCATCAAGGAGTCTTTGGTCTGAAGTGTATGAGTGTATGGTTGTCATAAATCCACTTTCTACTCCGATTAAGTCATCTAAGACTTTTACCATTGGTGCAAGACAATTAGTTGTACAACTAGCATTTGAAAGAATTACTTCTTCACCCGTAAGTGTATCGTCATTTACTCCCAGAACTACTGTTTTTATATCCCCTGATGCCGGAGCAGATATAACTACTTTTTTAGCACCTGCTTCGATATGCTTACCAGCTCCTTCAGGACTTCTAAAAAACCCTGTACTCTCAAGCACAACGTCTATGTCTAACTCTTTCCATGGAAGGTTAGCAGGGTCTCTCTCTGCAGTTGCACGAATAGAAACTCCATTGACGATTAGATGGGTGTCTGTGTGTTCAACAGAACCGTTAAATCTACCTTGAACAGAATCGTATTTAAGTAAATGTGCAAGCGTTTTGTTGTCTGTCAAGTCATTGATAGCAACAACTTCTACATTAGGTTTTTCTAAAAGTGTTTTAAAAGCTAGTCTTCCAATTCTCCCGAAACCATTGATGGCTATTTTCATGATGATGTTATAATTAAGATTACTTTATATTTTAATTGGACTGCAAACCTAACTATTTTTTAAAAAAAGAATCAAATTAGTTGTATCAAAAAAATAAATAATTGTTTGATAAATTAAAGTTTAATATTTCTTTTGCACTCGCCAAACGCGTTAAGCACATAATAGTTCTTTTGATAAAGCGTTTACCAATGTCTTCCGAAGGTTTCGGAGCCGGACAACACTTGAACATAGGTTTAAGTGATACGAGCATAAAATGGCCCGTTCGTCTATCGGCTAGGACGCCAGTTTTTCATCCTGGTAAGAGGGGTTCGATTCCCCTACGGGCTACATCAAAAGGTCTCATAATTACTTGTAAATCAAGTGTTTGTGAGGCCTTTTTTTATTGCAGGTAACACATGGGTAACAAATAAGCGTAAATTATTGCCTATTAACTACCATTTAAAATGTAGTTTAATCGTCAGAATCACTAAGATATAAATCTTTAATCTCT
>JAQWZS010000028.1 GCA_029253325.1 Bacteroidia bacterium | reverse complement strand
TCTATCTTATCAATAGCGTACTCGTTATATATAGCAGCTACTAGTGCTCCACTACTTCCCACACCAAAACCTTGAGGTATAGATGAATCAAAAGCTAACCCATCTTTTATATCTCTCTTGAATCGATTTAAATCTAACTTCGCATTTGCCTGACCAGAAACGTCAAGATAAGATAAATAGGTAAAGTAGGTTCTTAAGTGCTCATTAGATTCAGAGTACTTATCTTCAGGCAAATGAAACTTCCCTTTATAAAAATTGTAAGGAATGGATAATCCCATAGCATCTTGAATAATGCCATATTCACCGAAGAGTAAAATCTTACTGTAAAAAAGGGATTCTTTAATCATTTCTTGTAATCTAACGCAAATGTATTAAAACTTGTTTTTATCGATATAATTTATTGCACACACTATGCAATTTTTTCAGGACCATTTCCAACACAATCATGAATAAAAGCTCCATTTTCACAATACTGCTTCAACTCTTTCTCAATAAACTGAATTGCCATTTCTTTATCTTCTGAAGGATATAAAAAATGAACATTGGCACCAGCGTCTAGCGTAAAGCACCACTTTACTTTTGAAATTCTTCTTTTTTCCCATATTGCATTTATGATGTTAAGCGTATTAGGTTTCATGAGAATAAAATAAGGATTACTACTCATCATAAGGCTATGTAAAGTAAGTGCTTCACTCTCAATAATAGATATAAATCGATCGATATCCGCAGATTCTAATGCCCTCTTAATCTCTGACATATTTTGAGAGGCTTGTCGAAATCTAGCATTGGCAAATGGGTGATTATCAACCAAATTATGTCCTACAGAACTACTAACTGATTTTTGCCCTCTATGAACTAGAAGAATTGTATCACAGTAATTATTAAATATTGCAGATGCATTTGTGTATGGAATAGCAAATTCATCTGAACTACCATCAAAAGCCAAATGCTCTCCCCAAACACTCAAAGGGCCAAATACTGACCTAGATGCACTTCCAGAACCTAGTCTTGATAAAATAGATGCTGTTTGAAAAAAATCTTTTGAATTCAAAAGCCCTTTCTTATTTGCAATATCACATATGCATAGTGCTAAAGCACTCAACCCACTCGCACTACTTGCTATCCCACTGCTATGAGGGAAACTATTGGTTGTATTTACTTCATATTCTCCACTAGTTACAAAAGGAAAAACATGTGATATCCGCTTTATAAACTGCTCTATTTTAGGAATAAAACTAGGTTCATCCTTTTCATCAAGGGTTACTTTAATAGACAAATCCGTTCCTTCTTTGTATTTCAAATGAGTAATTGTTTTACAATGACTTAAAGTGAAACTTATAGATGAATTAGCTGGCAGTTGAACCCTCTCTGGTTTTTTACCCCAATATTTAACTAATGCTATGTTACTGGGGCTTGCCCAAGACGTATTGAATTCCATTTAAACTAGTCGACAAAGTTAAACGCAGATTAGTCTTATCAAAATTAGTAAACAGCTAGTCAAATTATTAAGTCTTTATAAGTAATGACTGTATTATATCCTTTGCTTTTAAAATATTCTGGTGTTCCATTATCTCCACACACTAAAATAAAATCACCCCCCCATGCTCCAAGTGATTTAATAGCATAAGGATAATCACTGAATAGATTCAGTTTGATGGGATTTTTTTCAATAACGTTAGCAATTATTCTTTCATGCTCTTCTATAAGTTTTTGAAACTCATTAAAATCTTTACATGAAATCATTTTTTCTGTTATTGACGAAATTGAGTCCACTATCTTTTTTGAAACTTCTTTTTTCCTATATGTATTGATACCCTCTCGACTATCTTGCTTTTTATTAAGATGTACAAAGAATAATTGCTCTTTAAACGGAGGGTTAAACACATAACCTTCCCACATTGAAGGGCTTCGGTATAGAACGTCTCCTCCCAACATACCAACTGCAATATCATACCCACTTCCACCAAAACTCACTTTGGATAATTCAAAAGCATCTACTTCTGCCCATTTGGCTATGTTACAAATGAGCGTACTACTACTACCCAATCCCCAGGATCTATCAAAATCTAATTGCGTTTCTATATAATAACTTTTATCAGATAAAAAATTAGGATTAAGTTCAATGGCCTTGTTTAATATATGAAGTAGCATGTTCCCAATATCATGATTCTGTGAATTGGAATCAAATGTTAATGTATTTATGCCTGACAAAGGATCTTTCTGAATTGTAAACTTTCCCTCGTACCAACAATTACCATCCACTGAAATGCTCCTCCATAAAACTACCCTTGCATCCAACTTGTCTAGTTCTTTAACATGCATATGTTGTCCAAGTAATGTGGGAATAGCTAGAGATAAGGCTTGGTCAAGCACAACGTATTCTCCAGTTATTAGCAGCTTACCATGTGAGAAGAATTTATTCACAACTTAAATTTTTATAGTTTTCACTTAAGAACTTCCCCTCCACGAACACGCTGAAAGGCATCTACTACCTCAGCATGGTGAGGTGTGTTTTTTATAAAATATTTCACAATCATTTTCTTTTCTTCTTCAGTTGCCTCCAGTTGGTTCAAAATATTTAAAAGATGCATCTTCATGTGACCTTGCTGAATACCTGTAGTTGTCAGACTTCGGAGGGCTGAAAAATTTTGAGCTAACCCAACCGTAGCTGCAATCATCATTAATTCTTCTGCATTTGGATTTCCCATAAGTTGATGAGAAAACTTAACCATTGGATGTAAACCTGTTATGCCTCCAACAGTACCTAGTGCTAAGGGTATTTCTATGTGAAAGTTAAAAATGCCGTTTTCAATTTTAGCATGGGTCAAACTGGAATACCTACCGTCTCTAGACGCATATGCATGTGCAGAGGCTTCTACAGCACGGAAATCATTACCCGTAGCTAGTATTACAGAATCTATTCCGTTCATGATGCCTTTGTTATGAGTAACTGCTCGATAAGGTTGAGTCTCAGCAATATTAACAGCTAACGTAAATCGCTCAGCAAATTTTTGAGCAGAGATATCTGTGCCCTCTACCATTTGTTCAATTGGACAAGTCACATCTACTCGAACAATACATTCTGGGGTATAATTACTTAATATACACATAACCACCTCTACCTGATTTGGAATCAGTTCAGACGAATTAATCTCCGATTTAAGGACATCAGCCAATTTCTCAAGACATGAATTTATAAAATTTGCCCCCATGCTATCACAGGTCTCAAACTTTACTTCAAGTTGATAGTAATTAGGAATGTCTTGTGTTTTATCTTTAAGGTTTATTTCTAATATTCCACCACCTCGCTTTTGCATATTGGCTGTAATGGAATTGGTTTCTGAATAGAACTTTTGATTAATTGATGTGATAAAATTATCTAGTAAGTCAAAGTGGTCTCCATCCCAAGTAAAATGTACATGACCTATTTTAATTGTGCTTTTAACCGTTGCTTTAAACCCGCCTTTATCAAACCAAAAGTTAGCCGATTTTGCAGCTGCTGCAACCACTGAACTCTCCTCAATAACCATTGGCACGGTATAATTCTTGCCATTTATCAAAAAATTAGGAGCTATACCAAATGGGACATAAAAATTGGTAAGGGTGTTCTCTATGAACTCATCATGAATTTGTTGTAATTTTTCATCACTATGCCAGTAGTTCAGTAGTGTTTCACGGGCCTTTTCATTACCTCCAAAATGATTATCGATTAACCATTCAATTTTAGCTAACTTGCTTAATTTAGAAAATCCTGATACTTTCACTTCTTATTATCTTAATCTTAAATACGTCTTTGCTAATTTCAAACCTTCTATTTGAAGTTGGGTATATTCCTCCAAATCGGCATAGTCCCCTCGGGCATATTTTAAAAACGCTGATGCTTGTCCATATATTGAATTTGCATAAGACTTTTCAGTTAGATAATACCCATCCATAAAATCACGAACACCACCACTTATAATTATATCAGCGTTACAATGTTGCCCTTCGAGCTCTTCCAATAGACAATTATGGAAACCTACCATTTCCTCAGCAGAATGACCCCAATGAGATACTTTCTCATAAGCTTCTTGTCTAATTTCTTTTGTTCTATGCATCTCAAGCATACTAAAATTTGTTCCACCATGAGCTCCAAAATCTATTGCTGATAAAGGAAGTTTCATCAACTCCTTTAAACTATCTGGTCCAAATCCTTGACCAACTTCTTTGACTATGATGTTGACACCCAAATCCAAAGCTTGTTTGATCGTTGAGATAGGCGATTTTTTAAAAAAATCTCCCTCTGGCTGGAGCCATTCTTGAAGAGGATTTACATGTATTATTAGGCCATCAGTTTCAGTTTTATTAATCAATTCTTTAACTAAAGCATTTTTGTTTGCATCAAATATTTCCTCAAGTTGAGCAATTCCTAAATTTGCATACAAGGGTGCATCTTTTACAAATTTTCTTAACTGAAAATCTGCTAAGAATTCGTCGTCCTCCAAAATGATTCTACAAGAGCCCAGCCCCATGCCTAATCCAAATTGCCCGCATGCTCTAGCCAAATTCTTATTTATTATAGCTGCTTCTTTTGTGCCACCTGTCATGCTACTTATCCAAATAGGTGCTCGCATTTTTTTCCCAACAAAAGATATTTCTGATAAATCTCCTGAAGGATGGCCGTCAAATAAAGGTTCATAATAAAAACGTGAATCTTGTTTGGCTATAGATGATTTGAATGCTAAATCTATATGGTCTTTTTTTCGGTCTGATGTTTGTTGATGTCCCAATGTTACGAAGATAAGGGTTAGATTTTATGATTATAACAATTCATCTACTTCAATGGTTTAATCGTCCCTACAAAGAAAATTTTATACGAGCCCCAGAATGGCTTCTCACATTCATCACTCCATTTTCAAAAATTAAGTATTGGCCTTTTATTCCAACTAATTTTTGTTCAATTAATTTCTCTCGATCTAATTTCAAGCTTTTTACTTTTTCTGGGTACTGAACTACTGGATAATTAATGACTTGAACTGTTTTTGAAGTAGATAGGTACGATTTATAGTCTACAGGGACTAGATTAGCCATCTCATCTCTTATTTCAATGATGTCTCCATCTGTCTCAGATGCACCTTTTAACATTTTTTGCCACGCTGTTTTATCACTGATATGATTTTTCAAACTAACTTCAATTAATCCCGCTAATTGTCTGTAAGGAACCTCCGCTAGAATAATTGCTTGTGTAGCTCCTTGATCTATCCACCTATATGGAGTATTTCTTGTTCGGGTTACACCTACCTTGAAATTACTTGTAAGTGCAATGTAAACATAGTGTGGTTGCAAATGATGCTTCACCTCCCATTCATAGTCCCTTAAAGCTATTCCATTATGAATTTCACTCAACTCAGGTCTCATTATACTCGGACTTGCAATTGGACTTTCCATAAACTCTTTGTAGGTAAGCCCCTCACCAAAAGATTTATTCATCTTTTCTCCTGATAAGATGGAATTATAATACCCCTCATACTCAATGCGAATAGTTTGCCCAATCAAATCATTCATGTCAATTTGATTAATGGGTTCCAACACATCATACAATGGTAATTTGTATTGTGGTTGACAATCCAACAACTCTTTGTCCATCATTCTCAAATTTCCAATAATTTGCATAAAACAAATTTCTTCCTAAAATATTAACTACCAAATTCATAGGTCTTTCATTTTTTGTAAATTGTTAAATATCATATTGAATTATGATTAAAATCATAATTTACTAAGGACATTAAGGCTCAATTTGTAGGCATAGATTATTAGTAATAATAAAATGAACATAAAAGATATCATTAAACAATCAGCCCCCATAATTATAGATGTTAGAACTCCCGAAGAATTCGAAAGAGGACATGTCCCCATTTCCATTAACATTCCACTAAAAGAAATATTTAATCGGGTTGATGAAATAAAATCGCTCGACGCTCCTATTGTTTTGTGCTGCCTTATTGGAGGTAGGAGTGAACAAGCAAGATCTTATCTAAATGGTAGAGGAATTGAATGTTACAATGGAGGTGGTTGGATGGATGTTGATGGACTCATTTCAAAATGTGCTTGATAAAAATCAACGATCAATACCCTTAATTATGCCTTTTAAAAATAAGGTAAGACTAGCAAGAGAAACTCCTATAATCAATAGTGTTTCCGCTCCAAATAAATGAAGTATTTTAAATAATCCAGACAGGCCTAAAGTAATAACTGCTATATAGTTTATTGGCATTAGAAATCGACCATTATTTTGTGCTAGATAATTTTTTGTTAAAAGATGAAATGACACATATAAAAATAGGGTAAAAAATACGACATACTGCATATATTCAAATTCACTACCAATGTTAAAGATATTAAACAAGATGGTAAATACCAATACTACTAATGGATAAATAATTCGATCATCTTTTGATTGAACAAAAGAAGAATATGCAATATAAGCTGCAATATGCAACCAGAAAACACCCATTGAAAAATCTGACACCCCTGGCCAATTTAACAACTTGAATAAATATGCTAAAAGTAGCAAACTCAATGAAGTATATATTAGAGTAATTAATGTCTTTTTCATTATTCTAATTAAGTAAAAGTGTTAATTTTTTAGCCTCCCCCTCAACATCGAATGTACCATAAATGACTTGATATACAAATTCTAATATGGGCATATGAATATGGTAATCGTAATTGAGTTTATGAATACTTTCTGTAGCATAATATCCTTCGGCTATCATTTCCATTTCCATTAGTGCAGACGATATAGAATACCCCTTCCCAAGCATCGTTCCAAATGTTCTATTCCTACTATATTGAGAATAGGCCGTTACCAATAAATCACCCAAATAAGCACTATCGTCAGCGTCTCTATCAATTGGATGAACTGCAGCAATGAATCGTTTTATTTCTCGAATTGCATTACTCACCAAAACCGCTTGAAAATTATCTCCATAACCTAAACTGTGACAAATCCCACAGGCAATTGAATATACATTTTTAAGTACTGCTGCAATCTCAGTACCATATATATCTGCACTCGGCAAAACTGAAATGTATTCACAGCTAATAAGCGGACATATTTCATCTACAAATTTTTCATTGGTACTTGCAAAAGTCAAATAACTTAGTTTTTCTTGAGCTACTTCCTCTGCATGACAGGGACCTGTAATGACCCCAAAATCGGACTCTTCAACACCCTTATATTCGAATAGATATTCACCGACAATTTTTAGTGAGTTTGGTTCAACACCTTTTATGGCAGATATTATCTTTTTACCCTTTAGTTGATCTGAGGAAATATCTTTCAATAAATCAGCAATAAATGCTGACGGGGTTACAAGAAGAATACAATCATTATCAGATATGAGTTGTTCAATGTTAGAGCCTGCTTTTAGACGATTAGTGTCCAAACGAACTGATCGGAGATATCGAGGATTTTGGCCTTTAGCATTAATTTTTTGTGCCATTTTATCATCCCTAACCCACCAGTCAACAAACAGGCTTTTATTCTCCAATAAAATTTTTACTAATGCTGTCCCCCAACTCCCACTTCCTACAACTAAAATCCTATTCATATTTTTTACAATAATAATAGGTTATTTGACTATAATTTTTTGCGAATTAGTCTTCTGTCCTTTTTGATCGTATACAGCCAAAAAATAAACCCCAGAGGACAATCCATCTGTATTTAATAAAAATTGAGCATTTCCTTTCTTTACTGGTTCATTTAATATCTCTCTAATAACAATACCCGTTACATCTGCTAGCTGAATAGATACTTGATCATCATTCTTTAAAATAATCGAGACCTCAACTGAGGATTCTACTGGGTTTGGGTAAACCAAAAATTTATCCTTGACTATTAAACCATTTTTAACTTTCAGTTTTGATATCCATACGTTATTTCTACCAAGACTGTCTCCATAACTTCCACATAACCAAACTACTCCTGGCTCATTGTACTTTCTTTGAATGTCTGTATAGTCACCCCAACGTTCTGCAGTATCTGCAACAAATGTATTAATCAAACTATCTCCTGATTTTATTCTTATAACATCCGAATAAATGGACTCTAAACCATCACTTTTATTATGATACACCGCACTTGTCCCCGCATAATCATTCTCACCTACGTGCGAAAAAGTAATTAACATCGAATGATTATCGGAAACCGTCTCCCCCGCAAATGCAATAGACGGATATGCAAAATCTAATTCATTCGAATAAATAAGCTTACCACTAACACTTGGAGTTTCATCCACAGTTGATATAATACCATGATAAATACCGGAGCGAATATCATCTGTCAATATACTTGACTGGACATAATGAATAGCATTGTCATGATAAACTGCACTGAGTACACGAGTGTCGTTTGTTTGTAATCTAAATCCAATAACAGGCTGATAGGCAGTGGGCGGTACACCATAGGGTATATCTGTGGTCAGCACTTTTAGTTTGTGTTGAGCATCACCAGATATTGTCGTATTTGTTATTTCATGCAAAAACAGCGTATCGTTTGATTCTGCGTCAGGTCTAACTGATAAAAAATACATATTCTCTTGATCAAAATTTAAACCAGGTTGAACTGGGCAAATACTCCAAACAGGTTTATCATTATAATTTATCCCAGAAAAAAGATTTTGTCTCAAGTCCTCATTTCCGTCATATCCGTCTTGTTTATTTACTTGCCAAATAAAGCTCTCCACAAAACCTTCTTGCCAACTTTCATTATCTCTTAGGAGATTTACCGTAATATATAAGTCCGTCTTATTATGACCAATAATCGGATAATCACTCCAGGTACTTCCACCGAGTGGATTTCCATCTAATGCATAAAAATTCCAAACTTTTGTAGGATCATTCGTCTCTGTAAAACCAACTACTAATCGAGTATCTGAGCTGTTACTCCCTTCTAAAAAAATAAGTATAAATCGATCATAAAATGGGTCATAAATTACTTTTGGATCATAATAACGATCTAGTAAGCCTAATTGTCTATTAGTCATGCCATATAAACTCCTAAAGGCTAATCGTTCTCCTTGTTCATTTAAGATAGTAACTGTTGTATTAATTGCACTAATTATGAATCCTCCGTTACTAATTGCCATTGTGTTATCATTAGGAATTCCTGCTATTCCCAATGGCTTACCATTAAAACTTGATTCTACACTAGGTGTCAAATCTTCTGGTGAAGTCAAATAAGACGATTTACTTTTTATTGAGGTTCGTTTTCGTTTGGAGTCTAAAACTTTTTTTAATTGATTACTCCTCATAACAGGAACTGGAGCAGCTTCATGATTCTTAATCCTACTCAACTCCAATTGATAATCATTTTTGCTAAAATCTATCTGCCAATGTTTATATACCGAAATATTGGACGTACGCTTTGTCTCGTTTTGACTAAAAACAAGAAAAGACAAGAAAAAAAAGACTAGTATTAAGGAACTTCTCATGCGGTAGGTCAAATATACTAAATGATCTACTAAGGTTTAATTTTAGCTATATTTCCCTTTGAAAAGAAAGAATTAGGAATGAGCTTATCAAAAATAATTTTAGAATAAATGATTGTTGTCTGGTATCCTGTTTTGTTAGCCGGAGTCATCACTAATTTTGAGGCTAGTTTTCTTCCATCAAACTCCTTTAATTGACTACTAACCAATGTATTGACAACAGATAAATCTTCATCGTAAAAGACTGTTTTTAACTGAATGTATTCAATCTTATCTATATAAAGCAGGAGTTTACCCCATAGAACATCCGCCGATGACTTGGGCAATAATTCAATTTTATAACAATCTCTTCCTGATATCTGCTGACTTCCCAAAATTTTAGCTGAATAATCATTGGCTAGCCTTGTTAACTTAACTAAATCATCAGCACTCAAATCTGTACCCATCCAACTTTGATTGAGCATAGTTGCTGGCAATTTTATAGTTTTTCGTATTTTAGGAAGGTAATTGTATACATTATCACCTGTTTTCATATAAACCGTTCCTTTGTCCTTCTCTGGACTAGAAACATAAGCCGCAGCATAATCACTTCCTTTTGACCATGTGTTCAATGCCATGTTTTTGGTCCACCTTGGACGCTTAATTGTAATTTCTAATTCGGCATACATTGAAGATGAAACAAGCTTCTGCTCTACTTTTTTAAGCACTTGTAAAGCGTTTGGTTCATCCGCTTTCCCATAATTGTAAGAAAATAAAAAAACTATTAATATGATGTATTTACAAAATGAATTAATCATTGATAAATAAACGATATAGTTGCTATTTTGATTGCGAATCTTTATCTATAAATTCGCCCACAATATGACACGCGAGAATTACATAGAAAACAACCAAGAAAAATTTTTAGAAGAACTCTTTGATTTATTAAGAATACCTAGCATAAGTGCAGACTCTGCATACGCAGATGATATCCAAAAATGTGCTGAATATACCGCCAACAAATTAAAAGAAGCGGGTGCTGACAAAGTCACATTAGAACAAACTGCAGGCAACCCAATTGTTTATGGTGAAAAAATAATTGACCCCGATAAACCAACAGTGCTAGTATATGGTCACTATGATGTTCAACCATCTGTACCTGATGAGTTATGGCATACTCCTCCATTTGAGCCTACAGTAAAAAATGGCAATATCTATGCTCGCGGGGCATGCGATGATAAAGGACAGTTTTATATGCACCTTAAAGCCTTTGAGACCATGATGCAAACTAACACCCTGCATTGTAATGTTAAGTTTATGATTGAAGGTGAAGAAGAAATTGGGAGCACTAATTTGGGA
>JAQWZS010000026.1 GCA_029253325.1 Bacteroidia bacterium | reverse complement strand
CACCATCGATTCATAGCTTCTTGCACCATTTGTCTTTGTTTGGATGTTCCAGTTGCTAAATGGACTACATTGTCATGACCATATTTTAAGTGAAAAGATTCCTCATAACAAATGCGTTCTAAAGCTCTACAATAAGGGCCATAAGAACCCTTGCTATTGGCTAATTGGTTTACAATTGCCCCAGCATCTACTAACCAAGCTATTACTGCACTATCGGCCCATGTCTTTGCTGGATAATTAAAGATATTTGAATACTTAGATTTGCCCGTAATTAAATCATTCATCATATCCTCTCTACTTTTGCCTAGTGTTTCGGCAGCAGAATACAATAATTGACCATGGCCAACTTCATCTTGAACTTTTGCCATTAAAGCTAATTTCCTTCTAAAACCAGGAGCTCTCGTAATCCAGGTTCCCTCGGGTAATGCACCAATTATTTCTGAGTGAGCATGCTGCTCAATCATTCGGATGAGTTGTTTCCTGTACATGGATGGCATCCAATCTTTTGGCTCAATTTTTTCGCCACGATCAATTCTGGCTTGAAATGCAGCGAGTAATTCAGGAGTTTCTTCGACTGATGTAAATTTTTCGTTGGGGTCTATGTATGCGTTTCCGTACATGATATTTATAATTTATTTTTTATTAAACCACTAAGTATAAAGTTACTTAGTTTTTCTGCTATTTGGGTTGGGTTGAGTTTGCCTTCTGGGTTGTACCATTCTACAATCCAGTTTACGCTTGATAGAACAGTTAGCGTAGCAAATTTGATGTCACTTTCATTAAAACGACCTTCGTCAATGCCTGTCTGAATAATTTTTCTAATTCCTTTTTCATAAGAATTTCTCTTTTCAATAAACTTGCTAAGAGATTCGCCAGTTAGATTTCTCCAGTCTCGTAAAAATATTATAGCAGAATCTAAATGACTTGTAAGTATCTGAACATGCTCTCTTATAGCCATTCGAAGTTGTTGTTCTGCATCAAAATAGAGGGTGTTTATTTCTTGTATCGAACGATCAAATTTTTTAGCCATATCAAAGCAAGTAAGTCTTAGTATGTCCTCTTTCGATGAAAAATGACTGTATAAACTTGCTGGCTCCATTTCCAAAGATTTAGCAATATCACGAACAGAAGTAGCGGCATATCCCTTCATTTTGAGAACAGCTTGAGCCGATTGTAAAATTTGTCTCTTTCTTTCTGTCATTTTAAAAACACAAACTAACGTTTGTTAGGCAAATGTAGCGATTTTGAAGTAAATTCCAAAATCAATATGCATTTTGATTTTCTATTTGATTTTCTATTTGATTTTTAGGGCCTTAAATATCTCGGGTATATTGTCAATAGGGTTTAAGTCAATTTTTTGATGTAAATTGAAAATATATTATAAAATCTTGAGCCAAATGAAAAATTATACATTAAAATTATCACTCTTTGCTTTTTCTTTATGGATGCCAAATTTTTTATTCGCTCAGCAGTTAGGGAGTGTAGATCGTCCTTTTGTAAAGGAGATAAATGCACCTGGAGTATTTCAGTATTCAACAGCATCTATTCTCAGCGATTTAAATGAATACAATCCACGTGGGGCTTTTACCAAAGAATATACTGACCGGGATGCCGATGGACAAACTGACGATATCATATCATATACTTATGATGCCAATGGTAATCAAACTAAAAAAGAAAATGATTATGGTGCCAATGACACAATAAATTCAATCAGATTATTTACCTATGATGCTAATGGTAATCAAACTAAAGAAGAAGAGGATTGGGATGCCGATGGACAAATTGATAATATCAGATCATATACTTATGATGCTGATGGAAACTTAACTAAAACAGAGAGGGATAATAACGCAGATGGGATGATAGATTTTATAATATTATACTCTTATGATGCAAGTGGGAATCAAACTAAACGAGAAGAGGATAATGATGCAAATGGGGTATTTGACAACATTACAAATTCTACTTATGATGTGAACGGTAATCTAACTAGGGAAGAGAATGATCAAGATGGAGATGGTGCAATCGATAGAATTCTAAAAATTACTTATAATACTGATGGGAACTTAACTAAAAGAGAGGAAGATAATAACGCAGATGGTATTATGGATAGAATCTTTACCTATATGTACAATAAAGACGGGAATATGATACGGTATGAGGAGGATATTGATAGTGATGGTTCTGCAGACGTTATTATAACTTACGTGTATAATGACGATGGATTAATCATTAGTGGTGAGAACGATACTGACGGTGATGGTCAAGCTGAAGAAACAGTTTCTGTAGATTATGATGCTTTTGGAAATCTAATTAGTATTGAGAGTTTTCGAAATGATACGTTGATAAATAGAACCGATAGAAGTTATGATATAAACAATAATCTGGTGAAGTTAGAGATTGACAATAATGGTAATGATACGCTTGATCGAATAACAACTTTTAGTTATTTCAACCCCATTTTGTGCTCAAGCTTAGGGTATGGACTTGCTCATAAATTTGAGGTAAACATTCCAATGAATGGGAATTGGCGATTTGAATTGTGTGGATCAGCATTTCAGAATGTATTAGCGTTGAGTTCCAACCAAAACTGTGACTCAAATCTATTTTATGCGATAGACGGTTGTTCTAGTGGAGACGCATCAGCCGAGATAAGACTTGATTCTGGGATGTATTATCTAACAATAGCTGGAAAAGGTATTACAGATAAAGGGGATTACACTCTTGATATTAAACGAATACCTGGGTTAAGTGTGCCATCTATAGATAACAGCTCTATTTCTATTTATCCTAATCCTGCTAAAGATAGAATTATGGTCAATTATACAAATGCTAGAATTGAATCATATACTATTCTCAATACATTTGGTCAGTCTGTTTCGAGTGGTTTATTAGATAATCACACTATTGATATTAAGTCATTACCACCAGGAAGTTATATTCTGTCATTGATTGAGCATGGGAGAGTGAATACATTTTACAAGAAATTTATTAAGTAACTATTGATGTTTTTCTGCATGGATAGGTGAACTAATTAGCAATTCTAGTTTACATATTTTCTATATTTGACCAGTGAAATTTGGTAAAGTAGAAAACCCTGAAATGTATCCTCACGAGTTACCAGAGGATCATACAGATACTAAAATTGTTTTAG
>JAQWZS010000017.1 GCA_029253325.1 Bacteroidia bacterium | reverse complement strand
TCTCCAAATAAATAATCATCTGCAATACCAACTAAGGGGGCTCCCTCTCCACCTAGTATCACATCAATAGCTCTGAAATTAGTTACCGCAGGAATTCCTGTAATAGCATATATACTATTTCCGTCACCTACCTGAACAGAGACATTGTTCTCAGGCTGATGAAAAACCGTATGACCATGAGAAGATATTAAATCAGCTTTAAGGTCATTTTCTGACAAGAAATCATTAATACACTCTCCTATATATTGTCCATAAAAACGATCTGTTTTGTAAAAAATTAATGAGTTTTGATGTCTTAATTTCGACAATCTTAGTCGCCATTTTTCTTCATAAGGTACGGTAACTGAGGCATTAATTTCGTACTGCCATTTCCCCTGTTCTATTTCCTCTAATGTGACATGAGCAAGGTCTAGTCCGTCCATTGAAGTGCCTGACATTACCCCAACAATATTGTACTTATTCATAAAGTTTGTTTTTAATCCTATTTTAATCTTCTCCTCTAATACTAGCGAGCAAAATTAAGACTTATTGACTCAAGAATAAAAAAAAAGGTTCACACCCAAATAAGCTGATTATTGTACATTTGACTCATCATGAAAAGAGGTTTACTTTTTTGGGTGCTGGCATGTTTAATAAATCTAGCTATTTGTCAAGCTCAAGATAACCAATCACTAAAATGGAAATATGGGATTGCAGGTGGAATTGCATTGCCACAGCTTCCAGATTATTTTGACCCAAAAATAGCTTGGAAAGGTCAACTTTTTTCATCATACACGCTAAATACTAAAGCACTGTTTACCTCTATAGGCGTCAGAAATATAGACTATAATAATCCTGAAAATTATACTTCAGTTGTAGCACGAGATTTATACGCTGAAATTGGTCTAAAATCCAATTTTGGAAAACTATCTAAAACAAATTTAATAATTAACTACTCTCCTTCACTGATTCTTAATTCAACTCAGACCTATTTTGGAATAGATCCACAAATTCCCAGAACTTCCTCATCATTAAATGAATATGAAAATACTATCAATCATTCTTTTGCTGCTGGGATAGAGTTAGAGTTAACCGAATACTCCAGTCTAACATTTAAGTATCAACAGCCATTGAATTTAATTAAAAAACAACGTTTTGTTGATGCACTACCCCCTTTAATAAACATATCATACGCCATTAATTTTAACACGTTTGTCTCTAAAACAGATAAAAGGCAGCTAATGGTTTCCTCTCTTTTAGCACTTCAAAAAGACACACTTTACATAATTAACAGAGACTGCAAAGACAACATCACAAAAAATCAATTAGATTCACTATGGAAAAAGAACTTTAAATTCTCAGCCTTTCGGATTATTGACGATCACGAAATTTCAACAATTCAAAATCGAAAAAATAGCATTCACTTTGCTGTTTTTGGTAATTATTATGCTGGTACTGGTGAACCAAATAGCAGCGGGATTTACCTTCTAGACAAAAATTTAATTAATGTAGAATACCCCTACCCTACTTTTACAAGAATAACAGGAGGCACCAGTAAGTGTTTTGGGTCTTCGGAGAGTATTGCTGTTGGTGTAGCAATTTTCAGTAATCGGTTAAGTAAGAAACTCAACTAAAAGAATTAAAGTCATTTATCTGCTACTTAAGGCTATTTTTGAACCATGAAAAATTTAACCTTTATTACACTATTATTTATTCTTGTTCAAGGAAAAGTTGAAGCACAACACAATCACATTAAACTCGTCAGCGAAATTGATAGCGTATCTTACGCAGTAGGAATGAACATTGCCAATAGTCTCAAATCTGGAGGGATTGACACGCTTAATTATGAAATTTTTACAGAAGCCATAAAAGATATTATCATTCACAGCCATGCAGCTATGGATGGTCAACTATCAAACACTGTAATTAATAATTATGTAGCTAAAGCTAAGGCAGCTAAAATGGAATTGATGACTGCTGAAGGAAGGGCTTTCTTGTCAGAAAATGCAAAGAAAAAAGGGGTAGTTTCTTTACCAAGCGGACTTCAATACAAAATAATTAAAGAAGGAAATGGGGACATTCCAACTAGTGGTCAAACAGTAAAAACTAATTACAAAGGAACCCTAATCAACGGAAAACAATTTGATAGTAGTTATGATCGTGGACAACCTGCAACTTTTGGTGTTAACCAAGTTATTGCTGGATGGACAGAAGCCCTAAAAATCATGCCTGTTGGAAGTCAGTGGGAGTTATATATTCCACATAATCTTGCATATGGCGAAAGAGCAATGGGAGCCAATATACCTGCATACTCAACACTAATTTTCACCCTCGAGTTGTTAGAGATTGTAAAATAAAATCTAGTAATAGGTATTCTTTTCTATCAGCTTTGACGCTATTTTTTTCTTAAGAGATAATGTGTTTAAAATGGGGTATTTAGTGAACCTTTTCAACCCCATATGCATCATTACTAGCATGTCATCCTCGGCCAATTCTGCAAGTAAATGTTTTCCCGACAAATATGTTTTTTCCAAAGCATAATTCACATAGCACTTGGTCATATCGATTTGTATTTCATTCGATTCTTCCCCTGTTTTAATAACTAATTTTTCTGTTCGTAAAACTGTACTTTCCGCTGTAAAAACATGAATGAGCATGTCTGCTAAATTCATCAAAATTTCTTGTTTCTTTTCTAGTTCTAGCATGTACTTTTTAGCAGCCGCACCTGCAAGCATCAAAATTGCTTTTTTGGCCTGAAGAACAGACTTTCTCTCTTGATAAAGAATATGATTGGGCTCATCACTGAAATCAGGAATCTCCATCAATTCATCTTGAATTTTCATTGCAGGACCCATCAAGTCAATCTTACCTTTCATCGCTTTTTTTAGTATTTGACCTACGGCAAGCATTCTGTTTATCTCATTTGTTCCCTCAAAAATTCGATTTATTCTGGCATCTCTATACATACTCGCCACAGGATACTCCTCAGAATAACCCGTTCCTCCAAAAATTTGTACAGCTTCGTCAATCACAAAATCCAACGACTCTGACCCCAACACCTTTAATAATGCACATTCTACACTATACTCTTCAGCTGCTATCAATTTTGATTGTGGTTTTGCCATTCCATCAGAGACCAAAGAGGAAATTTTATCTTGTATTAAACCAGATACACGATAGGTCGCACTCTCAGTAGCATAGGTATAAATAGCCATATCTGCTATTTTTTGTTGGATGGCTCCAAAACTGCTTATAGGTACCCCAAATTGATGTCTTTCATTAGCGTATTTAATCGAAATATCAATGCTTCGTTTACATGCTCCCATAACCATAGCACAAAGCTTGAACCTACCAATATTTAATACATTAAATGCAATCTTATGTCCTTTACCTATTTCACCAAGTAAGTTCTCCTTGGGTATTTTCACATTCTCTAAAAAAACTTGACAAGTGCTACTCCCCTTAATTCCCAACTTAACTTCCTCTTGACCTACTGTTAAGCCAGGAGTGTCACGCTCAACAATAAACGCTGTAAACTTGTCACCATCAACTTGAGCAAAAACAGTAAAAATATCGGCAAAACCTCCATTGGTAATCCACATTTTCCCTCCATTAAGCACCCAATTATCTCCCTCTAGCACTGCCTTTGTTTTAGCAGAAAGTGCATCACTTCCACTGTTGGGTTCAGTAAGGCAATAGGCCGCTTTCAAGGACCCATCCCCTAAACCAGGCAAATATTTCTTTTTTTGTTCTTCAGTTCCGTAATAAAGAAAAGGTAATGTCCCAATGCCCGTGTGAGCTGCAACAGCAACACTGAAACTTTGACTTGTTCCCAAGTCTTCACTAAGAAAAGTCTCCGTATTAAAATCAACAGCCATACCCCCATATTCCTCTGGTAACGATGCCGATAGCATCCCTAGTTTTCCTGCCTCATGCATCAACTGAGGAATCAAATCTGGATTCTCAGATTGCTTGTCAATTTTTTCTCGAAGTGGATGCACTTCTTTACTTAAAAAGTCCATCGTCATGGATCGGAACATTTCTTGTTCCTCACTGATATCTTCTGGTATATAAATTTCCAGTGCTTCTTGATTTTTGATGAGAAATTCTCCTCCTTGTATGTTGTTTTTCATATTGTTATTTTTTTTTAAATTCTCTCGATCACCGATGCTATTCCTTGACCTCCACCGATACAGGCTGTTACCAGACCATATTTTTGATTTCTCAGCTTCAACTCTTCTAAAATTTGAACTGTTAGTTTAGCACCTGTACACCCAAGTGGATGACCAAGACTGATTGCTCCACCATTTACATTTACGATTTCAGGATTAAGTTTTAGCTCTCTAATAACAGCTAAACTCTGAGACGCAAATGCTTCATTAAGTTCAATTAACTCAATGTCTTTTAATGACAAACCTGCCATAGATAAAGCTTTTGGAACTGCAGCTACTGGTCCAATCCCCATATATCTAGGGTGAACCCCAACAGAAACACAGCTTAACAAGCGTGCTTGAGGTTTAAGGTTTAATTGATTTACCAATTTTTCGCTCATCACCAATACAAATGATGCTCCATCACTTGTTTGAGAACTGTTACCAGCCGTAACAGTACCTCCATTTTTGAAAGCAGGCTTGAGCTTTGATAACACTTCTAAATTAGTGTTTTTTCGAGGACCTTCATCGGTATCAACAATCGTATTTGATGTAACTCTTTTATTTGTTAATGGATCAAAATCAACTTTCTCAACTTCAACAGGTACAATTTGATTTTTAAATTTACCTGCTTCTATTGCTTGAATAGCCTTCTCATGAGAATGAAGCGAGAACGCATCTTGATCTTCTCTTGAAACACTATATTTAACTGAAACTTCCTCCGCAGTTAAACCCATTCCTAAAAAATAATCTCCATGGTCTTTAGCAATGTGATAATTAGGAACTGTCTTAAATCCTGTAGTTGGGACAAGACTCATACTCTCCGTACCTCCAGCTATAATACAATCTGCTAAACCTGCTTTTACTTTTGCAACAGCCATGGATATGGTCTCTATTCCACTGCCACAATATCTATTAACTGTAACTCCAGGTATCTCCATAGGTAAATTACTCCTCATACTAATCCACCTTGCCAATTGCAGACCTTGTTCTGCTTCAGGAACAGCATTCCCAACAATTAAATCATCCACGAGTTCAGGGTCAAACCCAGGTGTATTTTCTATCAAATAATTAATAACGGCTGCCCCAAAATCAACTGGAGATGTATAACTAAACCCTCCTCGTTTTGCCTTAGTAACTGCCGTTCTATATCCGTTTACTATATATGCTTCCATAAATTAATTTCTTAAAGGTTTTCCTGTTTTTAAAATGTGTTGTATTCGTTGAAGTGTCTTTCGCTCACCCAATAAACTTAAAAACGCCTCTCTTTCAAGACTTAAAAGATACTGCTCCGTAACCTTAGTAGGTTGAGTGAAATCTCCTCCTGCCATAACAAATGCTAATTTTCGTGCAATTAACTGATCATGCTCACTTGCATAATTGCTTATTCCAAAAGATTCAATGCCCGAATAAAATGCTCCAAGAGCTGTTCTTCCCAATACTAAAATGTCATCTCTTTGGGGTTTTTGGACATATCCATCGTTGGATAATTCTAAAACTTTTCGTTTAGCTTCTGCGATGACTCGTTGCCCATTTACCACAACCTCGTCTTTGTCCTTATGCATGACTCCAATTTCAAAAGCTTCATGAGCAGAGGTAGCTACTTTTGCAGTAGCTATTGTAGTAAATCGCTCTTGTAAAGCAGGTAATTGAGGGTCAATAGTTGTGAATCCATCACTTGTTCTTAACACAAACTCTTTTGTGCCACCTCCACCAGGTATTAAACCGGCACCTGCCTCTACAAGTCCAATGTATGTTTCTGCAGATGCTACTGCACTATCTGCGTGCAAAGTCATTTCACAACCCCCTCCAAGAGTTAATCCATGAGGTGCTATAACCACTGGAATACTAGAATATCTCAATCGCATCACCGTATTTTGAAAATATTTGATAGCCACATTCAATTCATCAAACTCTTGTTCAATAGCCAACATTAGCATCATAGCTAAATTGGCCCCAGCTGAAAAATTGGGAGCATCATTTCCAATAACTAACCCTTTCCAACCCTCCTTTTCAGCTATTTTAATCGAGCGATTAATGGCAGCTAGAGTCCCACTGCCGATAGCATTCATTTTAGAATGAAATTCGAGACATAAAACTCCATCTCCAATATCATGTAATGATGCCTCTTTGTTTCCATATACAAGGGGTTGAGATTTATAATTTTCTAAAATAATTAATGACTCTGTTCCTGGAACAACTTCATACTGACCATTAGCTACACTATAAAACATCTGTTGGGTATTTTCAATCTTATAAAACTGATTGTGCCCTTTATTTTTAAACTCTTCAATCCATTGTGGCAACTGAAAATTAGAAACAGATACCGCATTTAATACCGTGTCAAATCCTAAAATATCCCACGTTTCGAATGGCCCTAATTCCCATCCAAAACCTGCTTTTAACGCCTCGTCAATTTGATAGATTTCGTCAGCAATTTCTGGAATTCGATTAGCAGAATATGCAGAAACAGCTATAATCACCTCTCTAAAAAAGTTAGCTATTTTATCGTCACTATTAAATAAACTTCTTATGCTATCTGCAACACCTGTAGTCTTTTTAGCTTTACCAATACTCTCATATCTAGGCTTAGTCAAAGGCTCATACTCAAATGATGTAAGATTAAGCTTTTCAATGACTCGATTCCCAGAACTATCTTTTGATTTTTTATAAAACCCCTGACCTGTTTTATCCCCTAGCCAATTCATTTCGAGCATTTTTGTTAGAAAGTCTGGTATTTCAAACCATTTGTTCATCTCATCTTCAATACAATGTTTATGAACACCTCCAGCAACTTTTGTTAATGTATCCAACCCTACTAAATCAGATGTTCTAAAAGTGGCTGACTTTGGTCTACCAGAAACAGGTCCAGTTGCCATATCCACTTCCTCTATTGAAAGCTCATATTTCTGCATGTATTTGAAAATGGCCATGATACTGAATACCCCAATTCTATTCGCAATAAATGCGGGTGTATCTTTCGCTTTGATAGTAGTTTTTCCTAAATAAAGATGCCCGTACTCTAAAAAGAAATCAACTACCTCTGAACTTGTTTTTGAGGACGGAATAATCTCAAGTAATTTTAAATATCGAGGTGGGTTAAAGAAGTGGGTGCCACAAAAATTAGTTTGAAAATCCTCACTTCGTCCTTCTAACATTAATTCTATCGGTATACCAGAGGTATTTGAAGTGATTAGGCTACCCTCTCTTCGATATTTTTCAACTTTTTCAAATAACGATTTCTTAATGTCAAGTCGCTCAACGACAACTTCAATAATCCAATCTGAATCTGCTATTTTATCAAGATCATCTTCAAAATTTCCCGTTTTAATATTTCTAATAAACCGTTTTGAAAAAATGGGGCTAGGATTACTTTTTAAGGCCGAATCCAATGCCTTGTTTACAAGAATATCTCTTTCATTCTTCTTCGATTCTTTAGGTAAATCAGGGGTTACGATATCCAATAGTAAGACCTCAAGACCAATATTTGCAAAATGACAAGCAATTCTGCTTCCCATTATACCAGAACCCAAAACTGTTACTTTACGAATTTTTCTAGTCATTTTATATTTTGCTAATTTTTAATTTTTCTAATTCTTTAAACTCATTCAGTACACGAATACTTGACCGTTTCAAATAATTAACATCACCTAAAATCTTCATCATAATGACTGAACCCTCAAGTTCAGCTACTACCCTTTCAGCTTGAACTAATGCATCTTCATCGTCCAAAACATGACGATACAAATCACTCAAGGAACCAATCCAGTCCCTAAAAAAATCCTTTATCACCTGAGCAAAAGATGGGTTAGAGTTTATTGTTTCTAGGCCAATATTGACAAAGAAGTCTCCTGTTTCCTCAAAGGTAAATATTTCTTCAGCACGAACCGATAACTCACGTAGTCGCTCATACGGCGATAAACTCTCATCATGACATTTAGAAAACACCTTATTCACATAATGATCTCTCAAAGCATTAAGAACTTCAAGCATCAGTGACTCTTTACTTTCTATGTAATGGTAGATACTGCCTTTCAAAAGGCCATTAGCAGCAGCTAGATCATTTACTGAAGTACCATGATATCCCCTTGATTTAAATACCGAAAGGGAATTTTTTAACAAGGTCTTTCTGTCTAGTTTAGGTTTTGCCATAAAAACTTAATTGGGTCCAATATAAGCAAATACTCTTTTTTAAACAAACGATTGGTAGATATAAATTGATTTTAAAATGAATTACTTAAAATTTCAAATAACTCCTCCCGATAATATCAAGACAAATCCATACTTTTGCAGGACATTAAATTTAAAAAATCTATGGCTTATTTCTTTACGTCTGAATCTGTATCTGAAGGACACCCCGACAAAGTAGCTGACCAAGTATCTGATGCACTTATCGATCATTTTCTTGCTTTTGACTCAACTAGTAAGGTAGCATGCGAAACACTCGTGACAACTGGACAAGTAGTTTTGGCGGGAGAGGTTAAATCCTCAACATATCTCGATGTTCAAAAAATTGCTCGGGAAACAATTAATAAAATTGGGTACACAAAAGGAGAATATATGTTCGACGGAAATTCTTGTGGTGTATTAAGTGCCATCCATGAACAATCTCCAGATATTAATCAAGGAGTTGAACGTGCTAACCTTGAAGATCAAGGTGCTGGAGACCAAGGAATGATGTTTGGCTATGCAACTAATGAAACTGAAAGTTACATGCCACTTCCACTTGAATTAAGTCACTTGTTATTAAAAGAATTAGCTAAACTTAGAAGAGAAAATAAGGATATTACTTATTTGAGGCCAGATAGCAAATCTCAAGTCACCATAAAATATGATGACAATAACAAACCTATAGCTATTGATGCGATTGTTGTTTCAACACAACATGACGATTTTGATACTGAAGAAGCCATGCTTTCTAAAATTAAATCTGACGTCATCAACATATTAGTACCAAGAGTTGTAAAACAACTACCCTCGGAAACACAAGATTTGTTCACAGATTCAATTACTTATCATGTAAACCCAACAGGCATTTTTGTCATTGGTGGACCACATGGAGATACCGGTTTAACAGGTCGTAAAATAATTGTAGATACCTACGGAGGTAAAGGAGCACATGGTGGTGGTGCATTTTCGGGAAAAGACCCAAGTAAGGTTGACCGAAGTGCTGCCTATGCTACTCGCCATATTGCAAAAAATTTAGTAGCTGCCGGTATTGCTGATGAAGCATTAGTACAAGTGGCATACGCTATTGGTGTTGCAGAGCCTATGGGCTTATATGTAAATACCTATGGTACTTCCAAAGTATCCAAGTCAGATGGTGAAATTGCAGACATCCTCATGAAAATGCCAGCATTTGATATGAGACCATATTTCATTGAGAATAGATTTAATCTAAGAACACCAATATATAGTGAAACTGCAGCATATGGACATATGGGTAGAACTACCGAAGTAGTAACAAAGCAATTTACAGACGGAGGAGGTAACACTATAAAATTAGACGTTAAACTCTTTCCGTGGGAAGAGCTGAACGTAGTTGATGAACTGAAAAAGACATTTGGCATATAGCCATAATCGCTTTATTGTACAGTTTAATAACTAATAAAAATTATTGTTTAATTAGATTGAACAATAAAATTTACTTTTGACCGTAAAACAACAAAACAATGTGTGGAATCGTAGCATACTATGGGCCAAACAATGCCTATGAATATTTAATAAAAGGTCTTAGAAGACTAGAGTACAGAGGGTATGACAGTGCTGGGATTGCACTGCTCAACGGTGATCTGACTATATACAAAAATCAGGGAAAGGTATCTGAATTAGAGGCTATTGCTGAAGGTAATAATCTAGAGGGTAATCGAGGTATTGGCCACACACGATGGGCCACTCATGGGGAACCCAATACAGTAAATGCTCATCCCCACCAGTCACAAAGCGGAAATATCGCTCTGATACACAATGGAATAATTGAAAATTATGCCACCATCAAAAAAGTACTGACACAGCGTGGGCACAAGTTCAAAAGTGAAACAGACACAGAAGTTCTAACCCATCTCATTGAGGAAATTCAAGTAAAAGAACAAGTTGACTTATTAGAGGCTGTTCGATTAGCTTTGAATGAGGTCGTTGGAGCATATGCCATTGTTGTATTGAGTAAAGATGACCCTAATACTTTAATAGCTGCTAGAAAAGGAAGTCCACTTGTAGTTGGTATAGGTAAAGAACAAGGTGAGTTCTTTTTGGCTAGTGATGCTACCCCTATTATTGAATATACCAATCGCGTAACCTATATTGACGATAATGAAATTGTTGCCATCCAAGATGGTGAAATGACAGTAAAGACCATTGACAATGTAGTAAAATCTCCCTTCATTCAAGAGTTAGAAATCAGTCTAGACTCCCTTGAAAAAGGTGGATTTGAGCATTTTATGCTTAAAGAAATTTTTGAGCAACCCAAAAGCATTTATGACTCTATGCGTGGGCGATTTGATGCCGAAAATCTTACATTTAGCATGCGTAGCTTGGAAGAATATGCTAGTAAAATAAAAAACCTTGATAGAATTATTATCATCGCATGTGGAACTTCATGGCATGCCGGACTAGTCGGTGAATACCTTATTGAGGAATTCAGTAGAATACCTGTTGAGGTTGAATATGCTTCAGAATTCAGGTATCGAAACCCCATCATTAATGAAGATGATTTAGTGATTGCTATTTCTCAAAGTGGAGAAACAGCTGACACACTTGCAGCCATAGAAATGGCAAAAGAGAAGGGTGCCACTATATACGGAATATGTAACGTAGTGGGAAGTAGTATCCCTCGTGTCACTCACGCTGGTGCATATACGCATGCCGGTCCTGAAATAGGTGTTGCATCCACTAAGGCTTTCACCGCTCAAGTAACTGTTCTTACCCTTCTCGCTTTAGGTATTGCAGAAATTAGAGGTAAAATTACGCAAGATAGACTAAGAACTATGTTTTCTGAGCTGAACACCATCCCACAAAAGGTGGAAGAATTACTCAAAAGTTGCAACGAAAAATGCAAAGAGATTGCAGCCATATATAAAGATGGTCCAAACTGTCTATACTTGGGTAGAGGATACAACTTTCCAGTGGCATTAGAAGGTGCACTAAAGCTCAAAGAAATTTCATACATTCACGCAGAAGGATATCCAGCAGCAGAAATGAAACATGGACCTATTGCTTTAATTGATGAAGAAATGCCCGTCATTGTGGTAGCTACCAAACGTAATTATTATGAAAAAGTGCTTTCGAATATTCAAGAAGTTAAAGCTAGAAAAGGAAAGATTATAGCAATTGTAACAGAGGGCGATGAAAAAGTAGCTGAAATAGCCGACCACTACATTGAAATCCCAGATACTGAAGATAGTCTAACTCCTATCCTAGCCACCATTCCTTTACAATTACTCTCCTATTACATTGCTGTAATGCGTGATTGCAATGTAGATCAGCCACGTAACTTAGCGAAGTCGGTCACAGTGGAATAAGTCATCTTTAAATTACTCTTAATAAATAAAAAACTATGAAAGAATCTCTCCCAAACATTAAGAATGGAAAACAATGTGAGGTTATTAAAGGTACTCATAAAGGTAAAAATGGGACCATTTCAGACATTAAATGGAGTAAATCTGGCAACATAACCATTACAGTAACTCAAGTAAACGGAATTCGCTTTAAAACACTTGGAAGAAATGTTCTAGTACTAGAACAATAATTTTACTTATAGCTACCTACTATCACCTTTTTATAACCAAACCTATGTCAATTTTAAATAACTTGCTTTCCTCATTAGTATAATACAAAATCAACCTTACTATCATTGGTAAATACCAAAGCACATTGGGTGCAACATGCAACTATACGCAGGATTGAAAAATGTATTTTGATAAAACTAGAAGAATATTATTCATGTAAGTAAGTCTGTGATTTCTAATCATCCAGACACTACTTCTTTACCACTTTGGTTACTACTACTTGTTCCCCTATGAAAACTTTAGCATAGAACATACCATCAGGTAAATCAAAATTTTCTAAAATTAAAATACCCTCCTCGAATTGACACTTTTCATGGAAAATATTAATCCCTTCTTGAGTGAAAATCTCAACAAATAAATCACCATTGAACCCATTACTAAGGTTTAAGCTCCATTCATTTGAAATTGGGTTGGGATTTGCTGATAAATGAGTATTTGTCCTAATTTTTCGATTCGCTACAACAATTGGACTATAACTATAGGTGCCATCATAATCCACTTGCATCAAACGATAAAAATAACTCATTTGATATGGCCCAATGTCATAATCAGAAAAGCTGTAATTTGATATTTCTTGTGTAGTACCATTTCCATAAACGACATCTATCGACGTGAAGTCGCTCCCATTAATGCTTCTTTGAACTTCAAAAAAATGATTATTTAGCTCACTCGCTGTTTCCCAAGTCAAAAGATTTTGTTTTTCTTTCGGTGTTACGTCAAAATAAGTAAGTTCAACAGGAACTGGCGGGTTCCCCCCTGGCGAAAATTGCGAACAACATGAAACGCCTGAATAAGATGCGAAATATGGTCCTGTACCACTTTTTGAAACGTTATAGTTAAGAGCTGTTCCATCTTTATGAAGATTCATGTTTCCTGTAGGAAATGATGTACCCTCCTCAGATGAGGGCCAAGTGAACTTCATATCGATAGTTTGGCTGGCACTTGAGGTTATTAGCCAATTATTGTCAAGATAACTTGCAGAATTCGCGTACGAATTACCAATCATACGTACCTCAAAATCAGCACTACCAGAACTAGTGTTTATTTCAATAGGCATGTAGGATGAGCTAGTTCCCACGGGGAATTCGACAGCTGAAGTACCAACATTTTGCTTAAGAGTTCCTGATCCCTCTGCAATGATGTAACCGGAAGAACTAGCACTCGAAATAAGACCGTTAACAACTATGTTCCCTGAACCTAAATTGATATCTGTACCTAAGGCCAAAACACCATTAACTGTTAATGTTACACCTGAAGCTAAAGTTAAAGTTCCACCACTATTTATATTTAAGTCATCTACAGTGACATTAGTGTTTAATTCAAGAGTTGCACCAGACTGAATTGTCACATCTGCATCATCGCCTAGATTCCCACCAGAGTTGACAATAAGCTTACCGGCTTTTAATGTGTTTAAACCAGTATATGTATTATTACCAGAAAAAATAACGGTGCCTACACCAATTTTATCAATTCCATGAGATCCTGATATTACTCCTGAAAACTCAACTGTACCGTTTAATTGTGTGGACTCTATATTAACATACCTATTCAAAGAAATATTACCAGAAAAGGTATTGGTATTTGAAGTGTTTATACCACCTAAATATCTTGTATCAGTGTTACCATCATTAACAACTATATTATTTGAAAGCGTGGTGCCTCCATTTAAATCAGTAATTAATAATTTTGCCACATCACCCATTCTCGAACTTGAACCTAAATCAAAAGTTATTGAATTGTTAAAAGTGCAGTTCTCCTCAACCCATACCTCACCCTCATTAATATAAAAATTTCCTGTAAAAGTGTTCGAGGCAGAAAACTTTGAATAGGTATTATTTCTATTTACAAACGCTCCAGAACCAGAGATTACATCTGTAAACTTTATCGTTTTCCCATTATCTGAATTTACCCAAATGGGCGATCCATTGTTATTAATTTTTTTAAATATAAAATCGCCTGAATGTGCCTCCAACAGTAATGGATCTGTAGCGTCACCGTCACCTTTAATATCAATATTAATAGTTTGATTATTTGAGGTCTCATTTTTAATTACTGGATCTGAAGAATTATTGTCATAAAGCTGGATAGCATTACCTGATATGGTTCTGGCAGAAGATCCAGTTAAAAAATAAATAGCATGAGTATTCAAATTGGTTACATTATTGTTCATAGTACTTTCATGGGTATTATTAAATTTTATATTACCAAAACCTGGTGTGTTTTGAGCTGAATTACTCCACCAATGTCCACCATTTGCACTGCCATCCCAGTTGCCATTTGCAGCGTTATCCCTCCAGAAATAGTCAGTTTGAGCAAAAATATTAGAACAAAAACCTATAGAGAATACAATAGAAAAAATTAAAAGTAATTTATTTTTCATGATGTAGTTTTTACACTAAGGTAGTGTCATTTTTTAAAATATCAAAATTGTTAGTAATTAGAATTTTAGATAACATAAAGCAATAGTTAAAAATATGAGGCCTACAATACCTTTACATATCTTTCATTTTCAGTATTAAATAGCCCCATTTACACATTGCATTATTGTCGTTAATCCCTTTCTGAAGGACAATTTCATAATTTTCTGGAATTGAAACTTTTTGAGTAATAGCTTCACCTGAATTTAAGTTAAGTATTATTTGATATTCCGAGCTATCTCCTCTTATAATACGAAATAGATCTTTCCCAATTATATCACAACTTATAGGGCTATTTGTGCTAAAAGCTTTTTCTTGTTTTAGTTTGTTTAGCCCTTTGTAAAAATTGAAGTAATCTTCACCATTGGCTTTGTTCCAATCAATACTATCTTTTTCAAAAAAGGACAACCGATGATCTAAACCTACTTCTTGCCCTGAATAAATTAAGGGCATACCTCTAAGACTATAACTCAACACTGCCATCGCCTCCCAAGATTCACCTAAACGTTCACCAATAGTCCCATTCCAACTATTTTCATCGTGATTAGTTATGAAATTCATAGGGAAAACATGGTCTCCACAGATACTGTCTTTATCGTTCATCACACGGATAATTTCTGAGGCAGACAACTCTCCAGCATAAATTTTATTGAAAACATGATGCATTTCCCAACCATAATACGCATCAAATGCTGAGTCAAACATCCTTGGCTTATGTGCTTCACTTTCTGCCAACATAAAGATGGGTTTAATTTGATTTAATTGCTCTGATGCTTCGTTCCAAAAATCAACAGGTACTTCCATAGCAACATCACATCTAAAACCGTCTATATCGCATTCTTTTATCCAAAAGCTCATTGCATCAATCATAGCTTTTCTCATCTTATCATTATCATAATTTAAGTCTGCTACATCAGTCCAACCCCAACTTTTCCCGTCATCACCAATCGGGTCTGTAATCTTTCCTGAGCCGTCATGAGTGTACCAATCTGGGTGATCAATAATCCAAGGATTATCCCAAGCGGTGTGATTAGCTACCCAGTCTAACACTACCTTTATATCTAGCTCATGGCATAGTTTTGTAAGTTCTTTAAATTCTGACAGTGTCCCATACCTAGGGTTGACCTGCTTGTAATCAGATATAGAGTAAGGGCTACCCCAGTACTTTTCATAATCAGGATTAGGGAAATCTTCAACAAATGAATCGCCTACTGCTTTTCTATTCTTTATTCCAATTGGTTGTATCGGCATAAACCAAAGAATATCGACTCCAAGCTCTTTTAATTTTGGGAGCTTTTTCTTAAATGAATTTATAGTCCCATCGGAGGTATATTGTCGGAGATTAACCTCATAAATTGTTGCTTGATTTAACCAAGTCATTTCTGATTTATTAAAATCAATTTCTTGATTTGTTTTTACTGAGGAGTTACAAGCGGATAATATAAATAAGAATAATATTATTTTTTTCATTTATTTAACATCGATATTATAGGTCCAATTAAGTTTATCTAATTTAATGGTGACTTCATTGTCAAAGTATTTTCGTTTGTATGAAAGCGTGTTCATTGTATTTTCAAAAATCTGAAGATCTCCATAAAGTAAAGCCATATTTGATAACCTTATGGCAATTAATTTTTTTGTTTCTTGTCTTAATGACTCCTCTCTAGTTTGAAGATTCTTAAATTGCATCATTCTTCTATTATCAGGATCTCCAGCCCCTGGTAATCCATATTCGTCACCATAGTATATAATAGGAATGCCAGGTATTGTCGTGTTAAACGCATGAAAGAGGGCAAGTTTTTTATAGGCTAATGTATCCTGAACTCTAATATCTTGAGTCCAGCCAATTCGTTTATATTCCATCCAAGGTGTTTCAAAATCTAACGTTCCATCAGCATAACTGATAAATCTCGGTTTATCTTGATTGCCGGTAATATTCCCCATCAAATGGTGGCAACCATAATGTGATATACTGCTTGTTAGTGCCCCCCCTAGACGACGCATATCCTCTGAATTCAAAGCAAATACTGGCAAAGCATTATCATAAAGGTTGAAATCAAATTGTGCATCAAGCATTCCGCTATTGATATAGCTTTTAATCAAATCATGGCTACCATAAGTTTCACCAATTTGATAAATATATTTCCCTTTCTTTTGACTAACTAATTTCACTTTTTTATTTAATGAACGCCAAAAATTAAGTGGTATATGTTTAGTCGCATCGTGTCTAAAACCATCAAAATCATACTCGTCAATCCAAAAAACTGCTGAGTCTATCATAAAGTCAGCGATTTGTTGATTTTCTAAATTTAAGGTAGGTAAAAATGTGTCAAACCATGTTGTAAGTCTATGTTCGTCCCATTTTTCAGTATTCATTGTACCATCTGGTAAATATAGCTGAGTAACCCAATCAGGGTGTTCTTTATATACACTATGTTGCTCATGAATGTGATTCGCCACATAATCAAGAACTACTTTTAAGCCATTTTTGTGAGCAACTGATAGCATTTCTCTAACATCTTTACCAGAACCTAGTCTGAAATCAGTAGACGTACTCGTAATTGGCCAATATCCATGATAGCCACTAAATTTAGTTTTAGGGTTATTAAACTGACCCCATGCATCCAAGGGGTTTTGTGTGATGGGGGAAATCCAAATTGTATTGACACCAAGTTGATCGAAATACCCACTTCTAATTTGCTGAGTTATTCCTTTGATATCTCCACCATAGTACTGAGCTTTAGAGAGAATACGTTGGTCATTTACAGTATGGTTATTTGTTGAGTCTCCATCATAGAATCGGTCAACCATCATAAAATACATGACACTACTATGCCAATCCGATGAACCAAGTTGATTTGGATTAGTAATAACTTGACCATTAGATAATGGTATTAGTAAATCATTACTAGATGCTTTTTGATTATACCCGAAAACTCTGATGTGAGAACGATAAAATTGACTTGCCTTTTCAGGTATTTTAATTAAATAATTCTCGTTTTTTAAATCTACATCTAACAATGTATTTTCCCATAATGCATATATTCTATCTGTGTTTTTACTAGAAATGATTATCTGATTTTTGGTGTATTTTTTTGTTTGAATATATGGTTTTTCATTATTGTCTATTCGAGCAATTTCAAAAAAATTATTGACTCCGCCCATGCCATTTGGAATTTGATTGGAATTACTTCCATCCAAAATTTCAATATTATCAGCTACAAGCTTATACTCATACTCTCCGGGTTCTAGATCCAATTGGATGGACCAATTGTTCAACACAGAATCATAGCTCAATTCACTGTTCTCTTTATTCCATTGGTTGAACTCGCCCTTAACCTGAACTTGATTATATTCCCTTTGAGGTTTGAAGTTCAGAGTGAACATGGAGGATTTTGATTTTTTAACCAAAATAGTATAAGGGGTATCCTCTATGTAAAGAGTCAAAACGTTCAATTGTTCAGGATCTTTAGAAACAAGTTGAAGAGTATCTCCGATAATTTTACATTCAATTAAATCAGTTATATGAAAAGAGTCTATTTTTATACTATTTTGAAAATAATCAGATAATAGAACCCTGGTTGTATCATTATTTAATTGAATTGGTGTTGCTAGACCGAAAATGGCAGACTTATTTGTTGGCATTTCTCTAGAGCAAGATGAAAATGAAAACCAGACTAACCCAATTAATAGTAAAACGTATAATCTTATAACCATATATTGTTGCATATAAAATGGTGTTTAGGCATTAATTTTTAAGCCACTTTTATCTAGAAAAACATGTTTAACTTCACCTCTAAAATGAATTTTAAACGACAAACTATTCCAATTTTTTGGTAATAAAGGACTAAAGGTAAGTTGGTCGTTTTTTACTTCCATCCCTGCGAAACCTTTAATTATAGTCATCCAAGTACCAGCCATACTTGTAATATGTAAGCCATCACGTGTATCATTATTGTAGTCATTTAGGTCCAACCTTGCAGTTCTTAGATAAAAGTCATACGCTCTCTTTTCGTCACCTAGTTTTGCTGCTAGTATACTATGAATACAAGGACTTAGTGAAGATTCATGAACGGTTAATGGCTCATAAAAGTCATAATGTCTTTTTAATTCTTCCTTAGTAAACTCATCTTCAAAGTAATACAACCCTTGTAAAACATCGGCCTGTTTAATATAACAACTTCTTAAAATTCTATCCCAACTCCAATGTTCCACAATAGGACGTTCCATATCACTTAACTGACTTACAGGGACCAGTTCTTTATCCAAAAATCCATCTTGTTGAAGATATACATTGTGCTTTTCAGAAAAGGGATAATACATTTGAGTGGTAATATTATGCCAAGCTGTTCGTTCATTCTCATTAAAAGAACTGGCTTTACAAATTCGTTCATAATCATTTGGATAATGCTCTTTTACCCAATCAATTGATTCGTCACAATAGTTCATGCACCATGCAGCCATTTTGTTGGTATACCAATTGTTATTTACATTATTCTCAAACTCGTTAGGCCCAGTTACTCCTAGCATAACATATGCTTGTTTCTCCTCACTCCAGTTTACGCGTTGTTTCCAAAATCTTGCTATACCAATTAGCACTTCAAGCCCATATTCAACCAAATATTTTTTATCTGCAGTATAATTAATGTAATCATTTATAGCATAAGCAATAGCTCCATTTCGATGAATTTCTTCAAAGGTGATCTCCCACTCATTATGACATTCCTCTCCATTCATAGTAACCATGGGGTAAAGTGCCGCACCATCTGAAAATCCAAGTTTTTCGGCATTTTCTATAGCTTTTGTCAAATGATTATAGCGATAAATTAACAGGTTTCTAGCTATGCTCTTATCTGCAGTTGATTGATAAAAAGGAAGGCAGTATGCTTCAGTGTCCCAATAAGTACTCCCTCCATATTTTTCACCTGTAAATCCTTTTGGTCCAATATTTAAACGCTCATCATTTCCACTATATGTGCAGTTTAACTGAAAAATATTGAACCGAATAGCTTGTTG
>JAQWZS010000245.1 GCA_029253325.1 Bacteroidia bacterium | reverse complement strand
CTGACATGGCTCTTTTGTATGCCAAGGAGCAATATGCTAGAAGAGAAGTTACAGCAAATATTTGGGTAGTACCCAGTAGTTGTGTTTCTGCAACTGAATATTCTGATGACGATATCTTCACTACTGCACCAGAAAAACTATATCGAAACCCAGCTACATATAAGGTTATGGATAGAATAAACGCATTTAAAGAACGAGGAAATAAACCCATTGACAAAGTATAACTGTAAACTAAGAATACCATGAATAGCATCAATGCACTAAAAGAATTACTTTATAAAATGGCGGATGACCAACTAATTATTGGTCACCGAAATAGCGAATGGACTGGACTAGGTCCAATATTAGAGGAAGATATTGCCTTCTCAAGTATGGCACAAGACAAAATTGGACAAAGTGAGCATTTATACAACCTACTTCACCAGCTTGGCGAGGCTGATGCAGACACGGTTGCTTTTACACGAAATGCTGGTCAATTTCATTCGTCCAAATTTGTTGAATTACCAATCGGAGACTACAGTTTTAGCCTTATACGGCATTTTTTGTTCGACTTTGCCGAGTATCTTCGATTTGAATCGTTAAGGGAGTCTGCATATGAACCATTAGCTCAAGTAGCTAAAAAGTTTTTTGGTGAAATTAAATACCATACCATGCATGCTAATACCTGGGTAAATCAATTAGGTAAAGGCAATGAGGAGAGTCATCAAAAAATGCAAGAATCTCTAAATTATGCATGGGACTTCGCACTAGGAATTTTTGAACCTGGCCCTACGGAGAAAATTCTAATCGATGAAAATATTTTCATTGGAGAAAAAAGCCTCCAAAAAAGATGGCTAGATGCTGTTACACCTTTACTGCAAAATAGCGGATTAACCATCCCCTCAACGGATAACTGGAAGCCAATATATGGCGGCAGAACTGGTAATCACTCAGAACACCTCCAACCTCTTTTAGAAGAAATGACTGAAGTTTACTCAATTGATCCATCAGCGGACTGGTAAAAAATGATTTCAGAAGCCTACATCCGAAAAGAATTAAAGCAAGTGAAAGATCCCGAGATTCCAACAATTTCGATTGTTGATTTAGGGATTGTAACAGGCATAGATATTAATGACAAAAATGTACATGTAACACTCACACCAACATTTGCTGGATGTCCAGCCCTCCGATTAATGGAAGACATGGTTGTAAACCATCTTAATGCTAATAGTAAACTAGGAAAAATTACTGTAGAAACTAGCTTTGAAACTACATGGACTACCGACTTAATTACTCCTGAAGGGCATATTGCCATTAAAAAACATGGTCTAGCTCCACCCAAGAGAAATTGCTCAACCATTTCTATGGAGGTTCTTGAAGCTACAAAATGTCCTTATTGTGATAGTGACGATACATCTATGAAAAGCCCATTTGGACCTACTTTATGTAGAAGTCTCCACTACTGCAATAATTGTAAACAAGCATTTGAGGGATTTAAACCTGTTTAAATGTTATTATTGGAGATTATTAACTAATCTTTCATATGAATAGTACAGAAATCTTTTCCGCATTCATCATACTATTTGCAGTAATTGACGTTATTGGTGCAATACCTTTAATAATTTCTATCAAAGAAAAGACCCCCATTCGACCTGGTATAGCAACTATTGTGTCTGGAATCATTATGATACTTTTCTTATTAATTGGAGAATCCGTTCTTCATTTTATAGGTGTTGATATTAATTCCTTTTCTGTAGCAGGTAGCATACTAATGGCATTTATAGCATTTGAAATGCTATTGGGTGTAAGAATATTCAACGATGACGCAGCTGATACAGCTACTGCATCTGTAGTCCCCCTTGCATTTCCATTGTTAGCTGGTGCAGGCACATTAACAACTATCATCTCCATACGTGCAGAATATCAAATCATAAATATAGTTATTGCAATTGCACTAAACATGGTTGTAATTTTTGGAGTCCTCAAATCAGTAAATTATATTCAAAAAATTATTGGTCCAGCAGGAACCAAAATATTAAACAAAGTCTTTGGTATTATCCTATTGGCAATTGCAGTTAAACTATTCAGTGCTAACGCAAAGAATTTATTTAGCTAAATATCACAAGTACCATAAATGGATAAGTCATTAAAGTTTATCAAAATTTTTGTCGTTTTATCCATCCTAAGTACATCCATAAAATCACAGGCACAAAATAATATTTGGGATTCTGTTAGAATATCCTTCAGAGAGAAACCTACATTTTATGTGGCGTTTCATAATCGAAATACCGTTGTAAATGTTCAGAAAACAAAACTATATGGGATAGTTGGTGGATTTGACTTCAATCAAAAAATCAAATTATACTTGGGAATATATGGTTTTGTAAAGCCCGATAAATATTTGTTTACCAATCACCCAATCGCAGGCAAAGACTCGGTATATCAATCCATCAATACTAAAAATATCAGCATTGGTGCAGATTACACTTTCTATACCAATAAAAAAATGTACCTAAGTATACCCTTTCAACTAGGGATAGGTTCCACTCAATATAAATATTGGGAACTTGACCAAAATACATTGATCAAAAAAGACAACTACCTCACCATTCCAATTGAAATTGGTACAAACGCTTATGTGAAGATTTTGCCCTTTGCAGCTTTAAAAGGTGGAATTGGCTATCGATTTTCAATTGGTCAAAAAGAAGTAAATCGACTTACATCTCCATACTACAACATCGGTCTAGCGTTACTTATTGGAGAAGGAATACAGTTTTTTAGAAATTTAAATTGACATTAAAATTAATCTTCAGCGTCTGGTTTTTCTAGTTCTTTTACACCTTGTTCCTCCAATAAATATTCAATAGTTTTAGGTAAATCCTTTGCTCCTATTTTTTTAAATCGAATGTTTTTATCTTTATCTAAGACAAAAATTTGAGGAGTTGTTCTGATATTATATTTTTTACGAAACTTATCCTCTCCAAACGCATTGGCTACATTTATAAAATTAAATTTATCCTTAGCTAATCTTTTTTTCCAACCTTCCCAATCACCTTGAGTGTAAACTGCGTATATCTCTACATTCTCATTAGTTAAACTGTCATACATCTTGCTAATTATGGGCATTTCTTTTTTACAATGTCCACAATTTATATCCCAAAAGACAAGAACTGTTATAGGTTTTGAAATTTCAGACATGCGTATACGTTGCCTAAAAGTAGAATCTGGCATATTTAAATCTGGAGCCACCTTGTCACAAAGTGTTGCTTCCATTTTGGCACTCTCAATGCACATTTTTGAGACATATGCCGAGTCTGCCCAATAAGCCTTGCCAGCACAATAATAATTCTTTGCAATATGCCATAAAGCCTTATCAAAGCACATGAATTTCGCATTTTCAAAATATCCCAGTAAAAAATGGATAGTATATCTATACTGATCTGAACTCCCAGCAGTCTCTATTTTATTAATCAATTGATCGCCCATCCAAATTGCAGTATCAGCGATAGGTGGCATATAAGTATCGAAGTAATACTTAAGCTTATTGTGAAATACGGGCGATCGAACAAGTCCGTCTTCAGAAAAATCTACTTCATCCCAAAAATGTTTTCTCATCCATAAGTATTGAAATTTTCGTTGATTTTCTTCATCCACACTATTATCATCTGGTGGAGTAATTTCGGTCATTGATCCATATAATTTACCAATAAACAAATCGCTATAATCTTGAGAAATTTTATCTCTTCTTTGAGCAACACTATTATTAATTTCTTTGAGTTCTGATTCTAATTTACTTTTAGTTTTACCCTCCTCCAAAGTATCTAAAGCTCTTCTAATTTTCCTTGCTTTATTTCCTTGAACAATTGCAAAAGCATTGAAACCAAAGAAAAGCTCGTTTTCTTTCGAGCCTTCAACAACCATTTTTTTAGAACTTAATGTTGTATCTGTTTGGAAGGAATACTTTGTCTGATCTTCGTCTTGTGAAATTAATATTTCAAAGTAATTTTTCTTCGGCAAAACCACTAAATAAACCCCGTTTTCAAGCGTTTCGTCACCTCTAAAAGTAGCAAGACCTTTTATACACTCTGAAGTGTCTCTCAAATACTGTTTATCTCCAAAATGGTTAGCTAAAAGAAGTTCGTCATCACAACCTAAGCCATCTATTTTAACCGAAATCTCATACTGACCAAGACTGCTATACCAAATAATAATACCAACTAATAATGTTAAAAATTTTACCATGAATTCTTTCAAAGTTACTTTCGTGCAAATATATAGTAGTATGACGCTAAATAGATTGATTTATTGTCTACTACAATATTGA